>JAWLHF010000029.1:0-32211 GCA_041690515.1 Clostridiaceae bacterium
ACGGTTTTACACTAAGAAAATCCAAAGCTTTTGCTTTCTGGAGCGCCTCAGCCGGCGAACCACCGCAAAAGGGATTTTCTAAGTGTAAAACCTTTCTTGCGTAAAACCTTTTTGTTCGTTAAGATTCGACAAGAATCTACATAAAATTCTATGTTTGTCAATAGTTTTTTTTGAATGGCATTTTATTTTATATAATTGGTAAGCAGGTAGTGTATAGAGTCTATTTATAGGTCTGGATTACTATACATATAAAAGGCATGTATTAATTCTTAATAATGAATTATACTTAATTTATCTAGCTCTGTAGAATAATATGGAATCAAATGTACAATAAGGCAAAACTTATATACCAAGTAGTATGATATAATTTTGCTCCATTGCAGTACTTCTTTGCAGCATCCTACAAAGGGAGTTTATAGATATAAATAAATCAAGGTTGGAGTGTTTTTTACCGCAAAGTTTTATAAACTAAGGATGTGATGTATGGCTTTCGCCAAGCATTCTTACTATAGAGAACTTCCAGGTTAAAACAGGTCCTAAAAGGATGGATGTCTTATGAAAGAACTATTAAGCAATGTATCTCTAAGAATCAAATATGTATTGACATTATTAGCTGCATTGTTTTTTGTTTTTATTGTATTATACGCCACTTCTGTTTCATCTGCTATAAGCAGTGATAAGGTATTTATACTATTGGCTCTTAGTGAAGTATTTCTTATATCTTTCATAAGTTATAGCATGTATAACCTTGTAAAAGGAGATTCCATACTCAAAAATATTTATGGAGTGAACAAAAATGACATCTCAGACGGAAGTCCGATTTTCAATTCTATTTCTGATGGAATAATAGTAGTGGACAGCAAAGGCCGGGTCAGGAACATAAACCAGGGTTTATGCAGAATATTGGGGCTTGACGAGAAACAAGTGCTGAACAAGAACATATATAATTTACTGAATGAATGGGATAAGAATTTTGATAACAAATTGATTCCCGGAATGGTAATTGAATCATTAGAGACCCAGAAGGAATTTAAGCAGCAGGAGCAGGTTTTTGCAAGAGGTTCTGAGTTGTTATACCTTGAGGTGTCCACTTACATGCTGCGGAATAGGAATAAAGATATTATTGGAGTACTTGCAGTTGTTGATGATTTAACTCAGCGAAAACGGCTTGAACAGCAGTTAATGCATGTGGAAAGGCTTGCAACAGCAGGGCAGATGGCTGCCGAACTGGCACATGAGATTAAGAACCCCATATGCTCTATCAAAGGACTTATTCAAATCATGGGTAAGAAGCATTGTCTTGAGGACAGCAAATATTATGAAGTAATAACAAACGAGATAAATAGGATCAGTGAATTGCTGCAAGGCTTCCTTACACTTACCCATAACAGACAGAAGTTTGAGAAAATAAGCTTAAAAAGCATTATAGAAGATATAATACCATTGGCTGAAAGTTATGGTGAAAGCAAGCAGGTCCGCATTGAATTGGATGTCCAAAAGGAAATACCGGATGTCAGTGCCGATAGGGAGAACATTAGACAAGTAATTGTAAACATAGTCCAAAACGGAATTGATGCACTTCCCAGAAACGGTAGGATGAATATCAGTATCTGGTATGATCAGATAAATGATATGGTTAAGATGGAGTTCAAGGATAATGGAAAAGGGATAAAACCAGAGTTTTTAGATAAGATATTTGAACCGTTCTTTACTACAAAAGACAATGGATCAGGCTTGGGTTTGGCGATATCCCACAAAATAGTTGAAAACCATTTCGGAAGGCTATTTGCTTTCAACAATTTGAATGGAGGAGCTACTTTTGTAATAGAGCTGCCAATTGATAAGGGGCAAGATATAAATAATGACAAAGTGTCTTAAGTTATAATAGTAATAATATGAAAAACCGCAATTTCGAACTGAAATTGCGGTTTCTTTTTCTACAGAGGGAAGGGGTATATTTTCAATATTAATCTGATAAGTCTGGTAAACGAGTTTCAAAAAAGGCTTCCTTGAATAATTGAATGATTCAATAGAAGCCCTTCTAATATATCTACTCTCTACTTGAATTTTGGTAAAATCCCCGCATGCTGACATGCCTTTACAGTAACAACCACTGTGGGGCCAAGTATCAGACCCGCCGCACCTATAAGCTTCAGACCAGCGAACATCGACATAAGCGTGACGACAGGATGTATTCCCAGTTGCTGTCCTACTACCTTAGGCTCTATCATGTATCTGACAACGGTGATAATTCCGTACAGAACGAGAAGGGCTATACCCAGCTTATAATTGCCCATTAAAAAGTTTACTATCGCCCAGGGCACATATATCCCTCCGGTGCCAAGCACAGGAAGTATGTCAAACAAAGCGATTATGACAGCCAGTGTGAACGCATAGTCAACGCCTATGACAGTTAGTCCTATAAAGGATTCAAGAAATGTAACACTCAATATAATTGACTGAGCTTTTAAAAAGCCAATCAAAGCACCAAAAAGATCTGTTTTCAATGAAGTCAGTTTTGCATCCCATGATGTTGGAAGCTGTCTGAAAATAAAGTCTCTTATAATATATTTGTCCTTTGTGAGGAAGAAAGTTGCTATCAGTGTTATTATCAGGAATATCATAGCTGATGGCAGTGATGTCAAAGTATCAATCAGTATTGTTGTTGTATGACTCAGGAAGCCTGTTACCTTCTCAAAGATTGTCTTCAATACATTCTGTATGATGTTCAGAGCTTCAGGTGTAAGCTGCAGATATAAGTCTGTCGCCCATTGTACTATTTCGGTAAGGCGTTTGTAGACCCAATCATAATAGTTGGGCAACCTATCATACAGCTTAACAAACTCATATACTATTCTTGTAATTGCAAATATTGAAAATGTAATGAAGACACCTAAAAAAAGGATGATTGATAAAAGTACGGAAATGCCCCTTGTAAGCTTGAACTTTTGGAACAATTTAACAAGAGGCTCTATCAAGAAAGAAAGAACCAATGCAACAATAAAAGGAGTAAAATATATGAAGAGCAGTCTGAGTGAGAAGTATCCAATCAGAGCTATTGTTGCGTATGCTAATACTCTTAATAAAATATGCAGATATTTGTCTATCTCCGGTCGGAGCATACCACCACTCCCCAAAATAATCTAATAAAAGGGTATAATATTTTCTATGTTATTAAATATGCTGAAAAAACCAAATATGTTCTATGTCTATTATATATAATGCCTGAACAATAATCAATCAATATTGAGGGTATAGAGGCGCTTTATAGGCGATGCTGCAAATTTTTGCAGTAAAATGTTATATCTTTAGGAAACATGAATATTTACTGAAAGTTTATAATAAGCATATAGATTGAGCAAGGGTACATATATATTTCTTTGAGCCTTTATTGTACTGTGAATTATTAGTATAATTATATATAAATAATAGCCAACTGAAGTAAAAATATACAGAAGGAGAGTGTCTTGTTTGAGAGAAATAGATGTGAAGATCATTTGTGAGACTGTGAAGCAGCTTTTCATAGACTCTAACTATAATTTATGTCAGGATATCAGGAATAAACTTAATGAATATAAAGATTTAGAGGTTTCTGAAATAGGAAAGGAAATACTGGATAAAATAATAGAAAATGCAGATATTGCTGCAAAAAAGCAAATAGCTATATGCCAGGATACAGGTATGAGTGTAGTTTTTCTTGAAGTAGGGCAAGAGGTTTGCTTTATAGGCGGAGATATCAATGAAGCGATTAACATGGGAGTCAGAAAGGCGTATAATGAAGGATTCCTGAGAAAATCCGTTGTAGCTGATCCAATTGAGCGGAAGAACACAGGGGATAATACTCCTTCGGTAATACACTATAATATAGTACCTGGAGACAAAGTTAAGGTGCAGATTATGCCAAAGGGCTTTGGCAGTGAGAACATGAGCAGGATAAAGATGTTGAAACCCGCTGATGGAGTGGAAGGAATAATTGACTTCGTGTTGGAAACAGTAGGCAAAGCGGGTCCCAATCCTTGCCCGCCAATTATTATCGGTGTGGGTATAGGAGGGACTTTTGAAAAGGCTGCATTAATGGCAAAAAGAGCTCTGCTGCGTCCCATTGATAAGAGAAATTCGGACAGCTTTTACGGACAGCTGGAAAAAGAACTGCTGAAGAGGATAAACGATCTGGGAATAGGACCACAAGGAATGGGGGGTATTACGACAGCCCTTGGAGTGAATATTGAAGCTTTTGCCACACATATAGCCGGTCTGCCGGTGGCAGTGAATATCTCCTGCCATGCTTCAAGGCATATGGAAGCTGTCATTTAAGGAGGTAGGCAATCATGTATATTAGAATAATGACACCCCTCAAGGATGAGGATGTAAAAAAACTGAAGGCAGGGGATCATGTGCTTCTCAGCGGGATTATTTATTCTGCAAGAGATGCCGCCCATAAGAGAATGCAGGAAGCACTTCGGAAAGGACAGGATCTTCCGATTAATTTAAAGGATCAGGTTATATATTATGCAGGGCCTTGTCCGGCAAGACCAGGGGAGATTGCAGGACCTTATGGACCTACCACTTCAGGAAGAATGGACAAGTATGCACCGGAATTCATCAAGTTGGGATTGAAAGGGATGATAGGTAAAGGAGAGAGAAATTCTGATGTAATTGAAGCTATGATAGCTGATAACGCAGTCTATTTCGCAGCGATAGGAGGTATAGGGGCATATATCGCCGCTTTGATCAAGTCACAAGAGGTGGTTGCATATGAAGAGCTTGGGGCTGAAGCGCTTATAAAGCTTGAAGTAGAGGATTTTCCGCTTATAGTGGCAATAGACAGCAGCGGGAATAATCTTTATACCACAGAACCGGAAAAATATACAGGCAGATACTCATTATTGGAAGATAAAGCAGATATGGGTGATGATTGATGAATATTGATAATATACCGGTATTAAAATCTCTTTTGGAGTACAGTAAAGAGGGGACGATACCACTGCATATGCCAGGACATAAAAAGGGCAGTATTTACAAAAAGTCAGGAATGGACATTTTGAATGGGGATATACTGTCTTTGGATACTACAGAAGTTCCCGGAATAGACAATCTTCACTGCCCGGAAGGGGCTCTACTGGAAGCACAAGATCTTGCAGCAAGAGCTTTTGGCGCAGATTACTCATTTTTCTTGGTTAATGGTACTACCTCCGGAATATACTCCATGATAATGGCAGCAGCAAATCCTGGAGAGAAGATAATAATACCGCGCAATTGCCACAGATCGGTATATGGGGCGGTGATACTGGGAAGGCTTGTACCTGTCTATATTGACCCTGAGATAGACGAAGAGCTTGGTATAGCAATGGGTATAAAACCGGAGGCCTTGGAATATATATTGGAAAAGCACAGGGATGCGAAAGCGGTTGTGATTACTTATCCAACTTTTTATGGGGTCTGTTCTGACCTTAAAAGAATCGCAGAAATTGTACACAAAAATGATATGATGCTTCTCGTTGATGAAGCTCATGGTTCCCATTTCTGCTTCAACGATAAGCTTCCCATATCTGCGTTGGAAGCAGGAGCTGATATGACAGCTCAAAGTATACATAAGACTCTTCCTGCGATGACTCAGAGCTCAATGCTGCATGTGAGATCTAAAAGGGTGGATATGGAGAAGCTGAGATTTTTTCTGCAGCTTACTCAGACAACAAGTCCTTCCCATATATTGATGGCTTCATTGGATGCAGCGAGGTATATAATGGAGGAAAAAGGACGGCAGCTTTTGGAGGATACGATAAGCTGGAGCAATTGGGCAAGGGACAGAATAAACAATATTAATGGACTTTACTGCTTAGGATCTGACAGGATAGGCATGCACGGAACAGCTGATCTGGACCCTACGAGGCTGACAATCAGTTTTAGGGATACAACAATGAGCGGAACTAAAGCTGAAGCAATTCTGAGAAAGAACTTCAAGATACAGGTGGAAATGTCCGATTTATATAATATAGTAGCGATAACAACCATAGGAGACTGTCAAGAAAACTACGAATCTCTGGTAAGGGCACTGAGGGAAATCCCTGAAACCTCAGTGAAGATTCCAAAGAATGATAAGCAGACAATCAGTGTTTTTCATAAGCGACCTGAGCTTTGCATAATGCCCTGGGAAGCGGTATACTTAAAAAAAGAGCTTGTTAAGGCTTCTGAAGCAATAGGAAGGATAAGCGGTGAAATGCTAATACCCTATCCTCCGGGTATACCTGTTCTGATGCCTGGGGAAAAGATTACGGAAGAGGCTTATGATTATCTGAAGTTATGTGTAAGGCATGGTATTAAGATAAATGGCGTGTCCGATCCAAAATTGGAAAGAGTATGGGTGGTAAAGAAATGATGGCACGTGGTGCGAGGCTCGTGGTTAAGTTGAGTGCTGGGGCTTTGGGGAAAGTGAATAAAGTTTTTTAGGAGGTATGAAGTATGAAACTTGTTATTGCAGTTGTGCAGGATGACGATGTTGATGAACTGGTTGAGAGACTGGTGAAGGAGAAGCTGAGCAGTACAAAGCTTGCTTCTACAGGAGGATTTTTGAGAGAAGGAAATACTACACTTATGATCGGTGTGGATGAGGATAGGGTTGAATCAGTGATAGCAATAATAAAGGATATATGCAAAAGCAGGAAGCAGACATTTACTACTCCTATTCCTCCTACAGGATCAGCAGGAGTGTTCATTCCTTACCCAATTGATGTAATGGTCGGCGGAGCAACAATATTTGTTCTGGATATAGACAGGTTCGAAAAAGTTTAAGGGAGCAAAAATATGAAGATATCGGATGTAAAAGGACTGGCTTCTCCCATTGCAAGTACTGTTGCAAGAGAGGAAAGACGATCGGATATAGCAAATAATAGGTCAAGCTTTGGAGATACACTCAAAAGAACAGAGGAGCATGATCTGACCAGCCGGTTGAACAGACTGATGAGTGATATTGAAAAGCAGGGGGAGCACCTTGCAAAGAGTATGGACATAAAAGAACTTAAGAATTACAAAAAACTCATTTCTGAATTCATGAATGAGGTTGTGAATAACTCGCTTAAATTTTCAAAGCAAAGCCATTTTGACAGGAGAGGAAGGCACAAGGTATATGCTCTTGTAAAAAAGGTTAATGCCAAGGTTGAAGAGCTTAGCAGAGAATTCCTTAAAGAAGAGAAGGATAATATAAAGATACTTGAAAGTATAGGAAGCATAAAGGGAATGCTGTTTGACATGTATATGTAGATTTCAATGATAGGGAGAAAGTAGAATGGGTTTTAATGACATAGCAGGTCAAAGGGTGATAGTCGAGAGTCTGAGGAATGCGGTCAAAAGCAATATGATATCAAACGGATATATTTTCAGTGGACCTGAAGGCTGTGGTAAGAAGCTCATGGCCTTCATTTTTGCTATGGCTGCCAACTGTACAGGCAGTGGTGGGGACAGACCCTGCGGCAGCTGTAGTTCTTGCACAAGGACCAGGAATTTTAATCATCCGAATATTGAGACTGTAAAGCCTACAGGTTTAAGCATAAAAATAAAGCAGATCCGTGAGATCATCAGCAATACGGCAAAAAAACCCTTTGAAAGCGGATATAAGATAATAACTATTGAAAATGCAGAAAAGATGACCCATGACGCCCAGGATGCATTCTTGAAAACCCTCGAGGAGCCGCCTGCAAACACGGTGTTTATATTGCTTGTTGAGAATCATAATCTTCTACTGCCTACAATTGTTTCAAGATGCCAGGTCTATCAGTTCAAGCCTGTAGCTGTGAAGGAAATGAAGGACTTCATTGAAGAAAGGTATGATTTTCCTTCAGATGATGTCGAAGCAGCAGTAAGGCATTCAAAGGGTATAGTGGGAAAGGCTCTTGATATACTCAGAAATAATGAAAGCCGTAGGATACACAGTACTTACATAGAAATACTGGAGAAGGCTTTGAAGGGTAATGGGAGTGAGGCATTGCTTCTTGCTTCAGAAGTGATTACGGATAGAGAGGCGGCTGAGAAGCTTCTGGAATTCGCCATGACCTGGTTTCGTGACATTATGGTATACAGAGAGAGCCAAGAGGTCCAGGAACCGCTTATTATCAATAATGACAGCCTGGACAGACTATCAAGACATAATTCTATTTTGACGGAAGTCAAATTAAACAGTATAATAGAAATAATCAAGAGCACGTCAAGATATGTAAGATATAACGTTGGTATAAAAAACAGTATAGATGGCATGCTATTTAATATTGCGGAGGTATGTTTATACAATGGTTAAGACAGTTGGAGTAAGGTTTAAGAAGGCCGGCAAGATATATTATTTTGATCCGGGAGATCTGGAAATAAATATTGATGATAATGTTGTGGTAGAGACTGTCAGAGGTATAGAATTTGGAAAAGCTGTCCTTGGAATAAGAGAGGTGCCTGAGACGGAAATAATAGCACCGCTTAAGAAGGTTCTGAGAGTTGCTACAGAAGAAGATAACAAGGTATATGAGGAGAATAAGCAGAAGGAAAAGGAAGCATTTAACATATGCCTTCAGAAGATTAACCATCATAATCTTGGAATGAAGCTTATTGATGTGGAATATACCTTTGACAACAACAAAATCATATTCTACTTCACTGCAGATGGACGTGTGGATTTCAGAGAGCTTGTAAAGGATCTGGCTTCTGTTTTTAAGAC
Organism: Clostridiaceae bacterium; assembly: GCA_041690515.1. Lineage (GTDB taxonomy): Bacteria > Bacillota > Clostridia > Lutisporales > Lutisporaceae > BRH-c25. Next base: position 8,696 of record JAWLHF010000029.1, read on the forward strand.
CAGAATTGAACTGCGTCAGATAGGAGTCAGGGACGAAGCAAAAATGATCAGCGGTATGGGACCTTGCGGTAAGAGCCTATGCTGCTCTACATTCCTGGGGGATTTTGCACCTGTTTCAATCAAAATGGCGAAGGAGCAGAATCTGTCACTGAATCCTACAAAGATTTCCGGTATCTGCGGCAGACTTATGTGCTGCCTTAAATATGAGTATGAAACATACGAAAATGCAAGAAAATACATGCCTAAAGTCGGTGCATTGGTTGACACACCCGAAGGCCGCGGCGAGGTCGTAGAATCAAATATACTTCTGGAAATGGTTAAGGTAAAACTGGAGCTGATGGAGGGTAATCTTAGGGTCATAAAGGATTTCCCTGTAAATGAGATAGTGCAGCTGAGACCAGGAAAGGATCTTGAGCCTGACATAGAAGGCGATATAGAGAATCTGGAGCAGCTTGAGGATAACTAAGGTACAATTATATATTATTAAGTATAAAAGTTGAACAAAGGGTTTTATTTATGGAAGAATAGTGTTAAAATGTATTTGTAATTTATATAGGAGGTGTTACAATGGCATATAAAATACAAGATACTTGCATAAGCTGCGGTGCATGTGAACCAGAGTGCCCAGTAAACTGCATAAGCCAGGGCGATGATAAATACGTTATAAATCCTGATGAGTGCATCGAATGTGGTGCATGTGCTAACGTTTGTCCAGTTGACGCTCCGGTACAGGAATAATAAAATTAAAAAAGACCGTAATGGTCTTTTTTCCATTTGTAGGGGCGCGCATTGCGCGTCCGATTAACGCATCTGAATAATAGATATAATGGGGGGCATGCCTCCTAATATTCTTGATAGAGGTAGTACCATGGAAGAAATTGTAATGCAGGATGAAACAATTGATGATCTGCAGAACGGATATAGAATAATACAGAAAAAGCACTCCTTCAGGTATGGTGTGGATGCCGTATTATTGGCTGACTTTGCTAATATTAAGCATACACATTCTGTCATTGACCTGGGGACAGGCACAGGAATCATACCTATTTTGATATACTCAAAGAAAAAACCATCAGAAATAACTGCGGTGGAGATTCAGCAGGAAATGGCAGAGATGGCTGAGCGGAGTGTGAAGCTTAATGGCCTTGACAGATACATCAAGGTGCTGTGTATGGATATGAAGGATACTCCAATACAATTGGGAAAGGCAAGATATGACTGTGTTATTACCAATCCGCCCTATGTAAAAAAGGAATGTGGGATAAACAATCCTTCCCAAACAAAAGCCATTGCCAGGTTTGAGATAATGTGCAGCCTGCAGGATGTACTTTTTACGGCAAGGGAGTTATTAAAGCCGGGAGGAAAGCTGTTCATGGTGCACAGGACGGATCGGCTGGCAGATATCATTTATGAAATGAGAAGCAGCAGTATTGAACCGAAAAGGATAAGGTTTGTACATCCATCCGTAGGCAAAAGGCCGAATTTGCTGCTGATTGAAGGTGCCAGAGGCGGGAACAAGGAGCTTAAGTTTATGGATCCTTTGTACATATATGATGAGAATGGACAATATACAGAAGAGATAAACAAAATATATGGGAGGATAAGATGATGAACGGAACTTTGTACCTATGTGCAACCCCCATAGGAAATCTTGAGGATATAACCTTAAGATGCATCAGGGTGCTGGGAGAAGTGGACGTTATTGCAGCCGAGGATACCAGACAGACAGTCAAACTGTTGAATCATCTTAGTATAAAGAAGCCTATGGTCAGCTATCATGAGCATAACAAATTTGAAAAGGGCATGGAGCTGATAGAGGTTTTGAAATCAGGCAAGAGTATAGCGTTGGTCTCTGATGCAGGTATGCCGGCAATATCAGATCCCGGGGAAGAGCTGGTCAGGATGTGCATTGATAACGATATTGATATCATACCATTGCCTGGGCCTACTGCTTCGTTGACAGCACTTATTGTGTCGGGGTTTTCCACAGCTAGATTTTGTTTTGAAGGCTTTCTTCCGTCGAATAAAAAAGAGAGAAGGGAAAGACTCCAAAAGCTCTCCACTGAGACAAGGACTATCATACTATATGAAGCTCCTCACCGTTTGTTGGATACATTGGGAGAAATAAAAGAACGGTTTGGAGATAGAAGGATATCCATTTCTAGGGAAATAACAAAAAAATTTGAAGAAACAGTGAGAACCGATATAAGCAATGCTATAGATATTTTTAAAGAACGAACTATAAAAGGTGAGTTTGTTTTGGTAATTGAAGGCATAGATGAGAAAGAACTTGTTGATATTGAAGCAAAGAAATGGGATAATATTACCATTGAAGAACACATAAAATTATATCTGAGACAGGGAATAGATAAAAAGGAAGCAATTAAAAAAGTAGCAGAGGATAGAAAGCTGCCCAAGAAGGAAATATATAAAATAGGGTGTAATATCTAATTGTTTAGAATATTCAATGCTATTACCTGCCAGAGAATTTTGAAAGGAGGACAAAATATGAAATTCACAAAGGATATGACTGTAGGTGAAATACTGAGAACAAATCCTAAGACCGCAGAAGTTTTCATGAGATTTGGCATGCATTGCCTTGGCTGACCGGGTGCTACAGGTGAGTCTGTGGAACAGGCTGCTATGGTTCACGGTTTTGACGGAGATCAGATACTGGCTGAGTTGAATAAGGTTGAAGATTAAATAAAAAGGTTAGGATTAATCCTAACCTTTTGTATTACTTCTTAAATTCTTCCATACAAGCAGGACATATGTTTTTGCCTTTGTAGACAACAACATCCTTTGCATTTCCGCAGAATATACATGCCGGCTCATATTTCTTCAATATGATATGTTCACCGTCAACATAAATCTCCAAGGAATCTTTTTCCTCTATGTTAAGAGTTCTCCTCAATTCTATCGGAATTACAACCCTGCCAAGTTCGTCAACTTTCCTTACAATGCCTGTAGATTTCAACTTACCTCTCCCCCCTTTACACCAATCAACAAATTTCGACAACTTATACTACAATTAAATGTTAACATTTATGACAATAAAAGTCAATAGCATAGAATTGATAAAATAATAATTATTCACTACAAATTTTGATTCAACTGTTAATGTACTGTGAAATCTAACTTGAATGACATCGCATAAGGTTTAAGAATCATAATCGGTATCAAGGAAGTATTCACTGAGCCCTTCATACACTGCTTTTGCCATAGCCTCCTGAAAATCTTCCCTTTTTAGCAAAATCTTCTCTTCAGGGTTGGTCATGTATCCGGTCTCTATAAGAACACCGGGTATTTTTGTACTTCTTAATATGAAGAGATTCTCGGACAAGACTTTTGCTTTTAATTGATTATTTCCCAGTAGATCGTGGTAGACAGTTGTTTCTATGCGGTTCCCTATACATTTGGCCAATCTTCTGCCTTCATCAGATGCATAATAATAGAATATTATGGCTCCTTTTGTTCGTGGGTCGTTGCGGAAGCAGTTAGCATGTATGCTGACAAATACATTGGCACCGCTTCTGTCAATTATATCACGACGCCCATCCAGATCCCTCCGGTACCTGGAAGATTGCAGGTCGCTGCTGCCTTCAAGGGATATATCCCTGTCTCTTGTCATGATTACTTTAGATCCGTTGTCTTCAAGAATCTGCTTTAGCTTTATGGATATTCCAAGGTTGATGTCCTTTTCATGGAAATTACCATTCAGTGAGGCGCCTCCGTCTACTCCGCCATGTCCCGGGTCCACGGCTACAATCACATCTGACATGGTGATAGATGTTTTGCAAATGTCTTTTTTGATGCAGCCCAGTGCTGAGAGAGCTAAAACTGCTAGAGCCACTGCTATTGAAAATGAGATTATTCCCTTGACTTTGTACATATTCATACACCCGCCTTCATTCATCTTGTAGATTATATTCACTTTGCCAATGCATAATGTAGCAGGAATAATTTTGTATAAAAAGCAAACCATAGCTATTAGTTACAAAGAAATGAATACTATAAGGAGTGAAGGATTAATGGGAAAAACCAATGGGACTGATAGCTTGGGCTTTACGAAGCCTCCTGAACCGTATTGGATTGCAACCACTGACAGAACCAGCTATCCAAGGCTGGAGAGTGATATAAAGGTGGATGTTGCAGTAATCGGTGGAGGCATTTCCGGCATTACCTGTGCATATTTGTTGAAAAAAGAAGGCTTGAAGGTAGCATTGATAGAAGCGGACAGAATCCTTCAGGGTACAACAGGACATACTACTGCAAAGATCACTTCACAGCATAGTCTCATATATAACAGGATAAAGAACTACATGGGAGAGGAAAAGGCAAAGCAATATGCTGAAGCAAATGAAGCTGCCATCAGCACAATTTCCGGCTTGATAAAGCAGGAGGGAATAGAATGCGATTTTCACCGGGAACCTGCATATACTTTCACTCTTACTGACTCATATATACAGAAAATTGCTGACGAAGCAAGCACCGCAGCCAGTCTTGGGATAAAAGCCTCCTTCATGGAGGATATACCGCTTCCTTTTAAAGTAAAGGCAGCAGTAAGGTTTGATGATCAAGCCCGCTTTCATCCTCGTAAGTACCTGCTTGCACTGGCTCAAAAAGTTGATGGAGATGGAAGTGCAATATTTGAGCAATCAAGAGTGGTCGATATAGAGGAAGGCAATCCGCTTACTGTGACTACAAAGCAAGGGAAAAAGGTAACTGCTGAAAATGTTGTCATTGCTTCTCACTTTCCATGCTATGACGGAAGGGGGTTTTATTTTGCCAGAATGTATCCCGAACGGTCATATGTCCTTGCATTAAGGATAAAGGAAAAATTCCTGGGGGGTATGTATATTACAGCAGAAGATCCCGGCAGATCACTTCGTTCTCAGGAGCATGAAGGGGGAGAACTGCTTATAGTTGGAGGCGAGCATCACAAGACAGCTCATGGAACGAATTTTCACAAGCACTATGAGAATCTGGCGGAATTTGCCAGGAAACATTATGAAGTGCAGGAATTGCTGTATAGATGGTCCACCCAGGATTATACCACTATTGACAAAGTGCCGTATGTGGGCAGACTCACATCGAAGATTCAGAATATATATGTGGCGACAGGCTTCAGAAAGTGGGGTATGACAAATGGCACAGCAGCGGCTGTGATAATAAAGGATCTGATTGTTAAAGGCGAGAACCCATGGACTGATGTATATACTCCTTCAAGGTTCATTCCGAACCCGTCCATTACAAGCTTAATATCCATAAATGCTGATGTTGCTGCTAAGCTTGTCACAGGAAAACTGAAACCTGTGCCACAAGATATAAATATTGCAAAGGGCGAAGCAGCAACGATAGAGATAGACGGCAATAAAATGGGTGTGTACCGCGATGAAAAAGGACAGCTCCATACGGTTGATACTACCTGTACACATTTGGGCTGCGAGTTGAAGTGGAATGATGCGGAAAAGTCATGGGACTGTCCATGTCATGGATCAAGGTTCACTTATGAAGGTGAAATAATCGAAGGACCTGCAATAAATGAGCTTCAGCATGACAGTCATGAGAAGAACAAGATAGATCCCAATATAACTTAGATTCTATAACTGCTTTATTTCAGCTTCATTTTGAGAACTTTTCACCAGTGGAAAGCAGTAATTATGATAAAAACGATCTCAAGGGTCAGATTTATACAAAAAATGACACCATTGATATAATATATGGAGGAAATATGTAGAAATAAGAGAAACATCTTACATGTGGTCATATTTTTAAGGGGGGATCATATGTGGGAGAGGTGACGTTGGGGCTTGTCCAGATAAAATCTCAGAAAGGGGCAATCGGATATAATATAATCAGCATGTATAAATATTTGGAAGAATGCAGAAAAGAAGGTGTTGAGATAGTTTGCTTTCCTGAAATGAACATTACAGGATACATAGACCCCAACGTATATCCTGATGCTGTCCTGTCGAGATACCATACCTCTATACAGCGGGTGGCTGACATGAGCTTCATATATCAGACCGTCATAATAGCCGGCTTTGCGGAGAAGAATCATCAGGGAAAGCCATATATAGCCCAGCTTGTTGCAAAGGATGGAAGGATAGCAGGCTGTTACAGGAAAAGGACCTTAAGCAGTGAAGAAGCCAAGTGGTATAGTCCGGGAACTGAAACACCAATATTTATGTATTTGGATAAAAATTTCGGGTTGGCTGCATGCTCGGATACTAATAACGAGAGGATTTTCAAAGAATATGCCGAAAGAGGTGCCTGTCTGGTTTTTGGAAGCGCTGCACCTGGGATATACGCCGAGGAGGGTAATGGTGAACGGAAGACGGATTTTGAATTATCCATAAGTGAATGCAAAAGCAAGTTTGGGCAATATGCTTCAGAAAATGAGATATACATAGCAGCAACTGCTCAGACTGGGTATAACTGTGGTGAGGATTGCTCCGGAGGAGGTTATGTTTTCACGCCAAAGGGTGATTGCATATATGAAACTGAGAATTGCCAGGAAGGTATGCTGGTTGCAAAAATTCTGATCTGAGATGAATTAAAAGTCATAAAAAGAATACATAGATAATGAGATAAAGCTTATACTGTGATAAAATTATATTGTGATAAAACTACAGTAGGAGCTTTATTTTGTTTATGGTTCAATCAGATTCAAATTATCAGATCAGGAGGATTTTTATGCAGAAGGTAGAAGAAAGGTTTATGAAGTATGTTGCTTATGATACTACAAGCAACGAGGAATCAAAGACAGTTCCAAGCACACCGGGACAACTTGTGCTGGCAAAAGAGTTGAAAAGGGAATTGGAGGAATTGGGTCTTAAGGATATAAGCCTGGATGACAACGGCTATCTAATGGCCACATTACCTTCAAATATGGAAAAGGCTGTTCCTGTCATCGGTTTTCTTGCTCATATGGATACAAGCGATGGTGCGAAGGGTGCCAATATAAAGCCTTGTATAGTTAAAAATTACGACGGTGGTGACATACTGCTCAATAAGGAGCAGAATATCATAATGTCACCAAAAGAATTTCCTGAGCTTATGAAGTATAAGGGACAGGATATCATCACAACTAATGGAACCACACTGCTGGGAGCGGATGATAAGGCAGGCATCGCAGAAATAATCACAGCAATGGAGTATCTCACAAAGCATCCGGAGGTTCCTCATGGGACCATACGTGTAGCCTTCACTCCTGATGAGGAGATAGCTAGAGGTACTGACTATTTTGATTTGAAGAGGTTCAATGCCGATTTTGCCTATACCGTTGATGGAGGAGAACTGGGAGAACTGGAGTATGAGAACTTCAACGCAGCAAAAGCAACTATAGTCATAAACGGTAAAAGCGTACATACAGGTACCGCAAAGAATAAGATGATCAACTCCATGCTGGTGGCTATGGAATTTAATGAAATGCTGCCGCCGGTTGATAGACCTGAGCATACAGAAGGATATGAAGGATTTTTCCACCTTGAAAAGATATCCGGGAGAGTTGAAACAACTTCAATGGCATACATAATCAGGGACTTCGATAGAACAATGCTGGAAAAGCGAAAAGACAGAATGAGACAGATTACTGATTATCTGAATGAGAAATACGGTATGGGTACTGTTGTACTTGAGTTGAAGGATCAATATTATAATATGAGGGATACGATTGAGCCGGTAATCCATATCGTAGACAATGCAAGAAAGGCAATGGAAGCGGCAGGGGTAACCCCGATAATAAAACCCATAAGAGGCGGAACTGATGGGGCAAGGCTTACTTTGAAAGGACTGCCTACACCTAATATATTCACTGGGGGCCATAACTACCACGGAAGATTTGAATACATACCTATCAACTCAATGAACAAGGCTGTGGAAGTGATACTCAAGCTTATAGGGATATACTGCATGAACTAAAAGCCACATAAATCAGTTAAAACCACCATACATTTTATTGATTACAAAATGGATGGTGGTTTTTATGATAAATAAGCTTTGGTTTTACATGATAGTGATAGCTGTAGCTTTTGCGGCAACCGGAACAAAGCTTGAAGCCCTTACAGAAGAGATGTTTGTCTCGCTTCGATCCTCCATTGATTTGGGTATAGGGCTTCTGGGAGGTATGATGCTTTGGTGCGGTGTGCTAAAGGTGGCTGAAAGATCCGGATTGGTGGATAAAATATCCGCCTTTATCAGACCGGTCATGAAGCTTCTCTTCAGAGGAATTCCCTCAAGAAGTGCTGCTATGGGTGCGATGATAATGAATATCACCTCAAATATGCTTGGGCTAGGGAACGCAGCAACCCCAATGGGTTTAAAAGCCATGCAGGAGCTTCAGGAGCTAAATCCAAGAAAGGATATGGCTACAAATGCAATGTGTCTTTTTCTTGTGGTGAATGCGGCCCCGATACAATTGCTGCCTGCCACTGTACTGTCCATAAGGGCTTCAGTGGGGTCTGCCAACCCGGGAATAATAATAATACCAGCAATAATCTCCTCCTTTGCTGCAGTTTCAGCGGGAGTAATAGCCTGCAAACTGATGGAGAGGTCTGGGGGAGGTGCAAGATGAACTTTGTTATTCCGCTTATCATACTTCTTATACTTTCATACGGATATGTCAAAGGGGTTAAAGTATATGATGCATTTATAGAAGGAGCCAGGGAAGGACTTATGATTACTTTCAGAATTCTGCCGTACATAGCCGCAATGCTGCTTGCTGTCGGTATGCTGCGCAGCTCAGGGGGACTGGATTTTATGCTGTACATATTGAGGCCTTTGACAAATGCAGCGGGTATACCTGAAGAGGTGATGCCTCTAATTATAATGAAACCTCTGTCGGGGAGCGGTGCATTGGGAATTCTTGCAGACATATTGAAAAGAAATGGTGCAGACAGCTTCCCGGGGGTGCTGGCAAGTGTTATTATGAGCAGTACCGAGACCATATTTTATACAATAACCGTATATTTTGGTTCTGTAGGTATAAAAAATATACGGCATACCCTTGCGGCAGCGGTGATCGCTGATATAGCAGGATTGGCGGCAGCAATACTGATTTGCAGGATGATATTGTTATAAAAAGGAATTTGTGTCAATAATGCAGAATAGAAGGAAATAATAAAGTATAAGGTGGAATTTTAATGAATTTCAAAAGGGCTATTGTATTTATTTCAATATTATTAGCCGCAATTACCTTCAGGTTTCCGGATACGTACTTACACACCCTTGTTCCCATCAACTCAATTGCAGCTGATGCTGAAGTGGAGAACACGGAAGAGTTTAAGGCCGTGATAACGGATGCAATAAGAGAGGTAAAGGATAATATCCGGATAAGTGCAGACAAATATGATGAAAAGGTGTACGACATAAATACGATATTCAGTTCGGTCTTGAAGGATAACGCCGGTCTGGGGTTTGTATCAGGCTGTAGTTCGACGGTTAGGAGGACTTCCGGAAAACAATCGGCAGATATACTGCTGGAATTCAGATACTCTTATCCCCGGGATAATATTGTAGCTATGAGAACGGCGGTTGAAACGAGAGTAGATGAAATAATAAAAACGATAATAAAGCCGGATATGAGTGAGTATGAAAAAGTGCTGGCAGTACATGATTATATTATAAAGAATTCCAGATACGACAGGCTAAATGCAGACAGCGGCACCGTACCTGCTGAAGAGCATGAGGCCTACGGTGTGCTTGTAAAGGGCATAGGAGTGTGTGACAGCTATGCCAAGGCTTTTAAGCTGCTTTTGGAAAAGGCGGGAGTACAGTGCATACTTGTGGAGGGCACCAAGGCCGGCCAAAGCGGCGGAAGCATTGATCATGCGTGGAACATAATAAGTATAGAGGGAGAATACTATCATGCAGATGCTACTTGGGATGATTCAGGAGAGGAGAGGGACAGCGGAGAACTGCTCTATCATTTTCTCAATCTTAACGACCGGGAAATGGAGAAGACTCATGTATGGGACAGAAGCAGGTATCCTGCATGCACAGGTACAAAATACAACTATCTCAGATATAATGGGCTTATTGCAGAGAATAAGAATGAAGTTTATTCCATGTTGACAAAAGCTATTTCGGGAAGGCGAAGGGATCTGACGGTCAGAGTGTTAGACTACAGCAGCAGCGGATATGATATTTCGGAGCTAATTATGAAAGCTGCTAAGAAAAGTGGATTTAGGTATGGGATAAGTGTCCAGTGGATGATAAATGAACCTTTGGGTATAATAGATATTAAGTTTGAATATTGACAGCAGTAAAATATTGTTGTATATTTTTAGCATATACATAAAATCATAAAAGTAATGATGGGAAGAGTAAGTTGGCATACATGTCAAAGAGAGCCGGAGATGGTGAGAACCGGTACATTAAACCAACCCAACATGGCCCCTGAACTGTACAGGTGAGGTAGTTGCTTAGCCTGTGCCGGTAGGCTGACGTTATACAGCACAGTGATGAATTCCTTTGGAAGAGTCACTTGGTGAGTTTTCTGCTGCGAGGCGGAAAAGAATCAGGGTGGTAACACGAATAGTCTTCGTCCCTTCATGGGATGGAGGCTTTTTATTTGTGAATACAACAAGGTTCCCGGAACCCAACAGCAATCTCTGATTGCGTTGTTGGGTGGGTTCTTATTATGTAACAGGAGGAATGGACATGAATAGTAAGAAATTTTATATGACGACTGCAATTGCATATACCTCAAGAGTACCCCACATAGGAAATACTTATGAGGCTGTGCTTGCTGACGCCATAGCAAGATTCAAAAGAGCGACGGGCCACGATGTTTATTTTCTGACAGGTACAGATGAGCATGGACAGAAGATACAGGAACAGGCGGAAAATGACGGGTTGAAGCCCCAGGAACATGTTGACAGGATAGCCGGAGAGATCAGAAGGATCTGGGATTTTATGAACGTAAGCTATGACCAGTTCATAAGGACAACAGATAAGAAGCATGAAAAGATAGTGCAGAAGATTTTCAAACGGCTCTATGAGCAGGGGGATATTTACAAGAGTTCCTATGAAGGACTGTACTGTACTCCATGTGAATCCTTCTATACCGAGGCGCAGCTGGTGGATGGGAAATGCCCTGATTGTGGAAGAGAAGTGGCGCGTGCCAGCGAGGAGGCGTATTTCTTCAAGCTGTCAAAGTATCAGGACAGACTGATGAAGCATATTGAAGAGAATCCTACATTTATATGGCCTGAATCCAGAAGGAATGAGATGATCAATAATTTCCTGAAGCCCGGACTTCAGGATCTGTGCGTATCCAGGACCTCCTTTAACTGGGGGGTGCCTGTTACCTTTGACGATAAGCATGTCATTTATGTATGGATAGATGCGCTGTCAAATTATATAACTGCCCTGGGGTACAACCCTGAAGGAGAAAGTGAAGAACTGTTCAAAAAATACTGGCCTGCAGACCTGCACCTGATAGGCAAGGATATCGTAAGATTCCACACCATTTATTGGCCGATAATACTCATGGCATTGGGTGTAGAGCTGCCGAAACAGGTATACGGTCATCCATGGCTTCTGATGGGTAAAGACAAAATGTCAAAATCAAAGGGTAATGTTATTTATGCAGAGGAGCTTGTAAAGCTCTTCGGAGTGGATGCGGTGAGATACTATCTTCTTAAGGAAATGCCTTTCGCACAGGACGGGAATATAACTTATGAGCATATGATTGCAAAAATAAACAGTGACCTGGCAAATAATCTTGGAAACCTGGTTAACCGTACTGTAACAATGGTAAACAAATATTTCCAAGGAATAATTACCGAACCATTAAGAAAAGAAGCATTGGATGAGGAACTTATAACCCTGGCTCTAAAAACTCCGGAAGAAGTTGAAGAGTGTATGAATGAATACAGGGCTGCAGATGCTCTTGATGAAATTGTGACTCTGCTTAAGAGAAGCAACAAGTATATTGATGAGACACAGCCTTGGGTGCTTGCTAAAGAAGAAAGCAATAAGGAAAGACTGGGAACAGTATTGTACAACTTGCTGGAAAGCATAAGAATTGCTTCAGTGTTGTTGTACCCGTTCATTCCTGATACTGCACTGGAGATCCAGAGGCAGATTAATGCACAGAAAACTGACTGGGAGTCTATTAAAGCATTTAACGGTACAAAGGCAGGAGCTGCTGTTAATGAAGCGAAGCCTTTGTTTGCAAGGATAGATGAAGAGAAGAAGTTGGCTGAGATCAGCGCTTTGAAAGAAACAGAGGAAAAGGGAACTGAGCCAGCAAAAGAAGAGAAAAAAGAGGCAAAGGCAGAAGTACCTAAGGAAGACAAGTATATAACAATAGATGATTTTGCCAAAATAGATCTGAGGGTGGCAAAGGTGCTGGAATGCGAGAAGGTAGAAGGATCCGACAAGCTCCTTAAGCTACAGCTTGAGGTAGGAAGTGAAAAAAGACAGGTGGTGTCCGGTATATCCAAGTACTATGTACCTGAGGACCTAATTGGCAAATATGTAGTGCTGGTGGCGAATCTCAAACCAGTAAAGCTCAGGGGAGTTGAGTCCAACGGGATGATACTGGCTGCTGCAGATGACGAGAAGCTTGCAGTAGTGACACCTCTTTCGGAGATACCTTCAGGCACGCAAGTAAGATAATGCGACGCAGTCGCATTTTCGGTTGAGAGGTCCGAGGCTCGAGGATACCTGGGTATTACTTATGGGTATAAGCACGGATAACACGGTTTTCCTGCGGAAAAACACTGAAATGTACTGAATACACGGCGGGATAAGACTTGAGGACATGTGTCATCCTGAGCTTGCGAAGGATCTAGACCCTAAAGGAATACATGAAGATTTTTCATGGGATGAGCAAGAAAGTTAAGATTCTTCACTGTGTTCATAATGACATCCTAATTGAGAAACTAAAAAGCATCCGTGTAATCGCGGAGCGATTCCGTATAATATCCGTGTGTTCAGTGTTACCCGCCCCCATACCAATAAGGAATACCCAAACATACCTCGAAACCCCGTAACCTCGCAACCATGATGAGTCTATGACGTATCATTCTATATATGAGTAGGAAAGAAGTGATAGAAACAATGCTTTTTGATACACATGCCCATCTTGATGATGAACGATTTGATGAGGATAGAAAGGCTGTTATGGAACAGTGCAGGCAGGATGGAGTGGACCTTATCCTCAATGCCGGCAGCAATATAGATACTTCGGTAAGAGCTATCGCCTTGGCAGGAGAATACGATTTTGTTTATGCATCAGTAGGGGTTCACCCCCATGATGCATCTGATATGGATGAGGAGACTTCGGGAGTGCTGGCCGCTCTTGCGAAAAACGAAAAGGTCAAGGCGATTGGAGAGATTGGTCTGGATTATCACTATGATTATTCTCCCCGAGATGTGCAGAAACGGAGGTTCATAGAGCAGATCGACCTTGCAAGACAACTGAAGCTGCCTGTTATAGTACATGACAGGGAAGCTCACGGAGATGTTATGGAGATATTCAAGAAATCCGGAATAAAAGAAGTTGGGGGAGTCCTGCACAGCTTTTCGGGAAGCGCGGAGATGGCAATGGAATGTATAAGACTAGGGCTTCATATATCCATAAGCGGACCTGTTACCTTCAAAAATGCAAGGAAGACAGTAGAAGCGGTGAGAGAGGTACCCCTGGAGATGCTGCTTATTGAGACGGATAGCCCTTATCTTACCCCTGTGCCTCACAGAGGCAAGAGAAATTATCCGGGCTACGTCAGGTTAGTAGCTGAGAAGATTGCGGAGATAAAGGGCATATCTTTTGAAGAAGCAGCACTAAGGACCAAGGAGAATGGGATGCGCTTGTTCGGAATCAAATAGTGAAGGTAAAGCATATCAGCTTGTACAATGATACATTTGCTGATATGCTTTGTTTTTTTGGCAGATATGCAGTTTGCTTTCTGTTCTGTATTGAGATGACTCTTAATATAGGGACTCGCCGGAAGTCTTGTAAAACAATCCCTGATATAGTAAAATTAACACATATGACATATTAAGAACCCAATCCGTAGAAATATCTGTAATACTCTTGCAAATCATGCATATACTTTTCATTGAGGTTGTTTTCCATAATGTAAATATCCCATGGGGGTACTGTGATGATTACTTATGAAATCAACGATGCCCTTTATCTAAATATTACGAACAGGTGTGCAAACAACTGTTGTTTTTGTGTGCGCAATCAACACGAAGGGATTGGATATGATCTTTGGCTTCATAAGGAGCCGAGTATGGAGGAGATAATTGCTGATATTAATAACCCGGAAGACTACAAAGAGGTGGTATTCTGCGGCTATGGAGAACCACTGGAGCGGATGAAGGAAGTTGTTGAGATATGCAGATATCTCAAACAGAAGGGGATAAAGACAAGGATTAACACCAACGGTCAGGGGAACCTTATTTGGAAGAGGAACATTGTGCCTGAGCTGGAGGGACTTGTGGATATAGTATCCATAAGCCTTAATGCAAAAAACGCAGAGGATTATGTGAGGCTTTGCAGGCCGGAGCATGGAGAGGTCGCTTATGAAGCAGTATTAAATTTTGCTGAAGAATGTGTCAAATATATACCTGAAGTCTGGCTTACCGTTGTTGATGTCATTTCTGCTCATGACATAGAAAAATGCAGGAAGATTGCCCAAGGCATAGGTGCCAATTTCAGAGTCAGGCACTATTGCTGACCTATTTGAGTATATAATAATCAGGATATATTAATTTATAATGACTTAAAATTTACAGCCTGTCCAATAGAAAGGAATAAAATCTGTCACTGTGGCAATGATATATATAAAGTTATTTTTTCCCTAATTGTCAAAGCTTTGGATAATATGAAAATCTTCTATTCATACCAAAAATTTGACAATTAAACTGAAAAACGATAAAATGTAAATACTTGTGTGCTCGAAACACCTGGAATAGTATTACAGGAGATTGGAGAGACATGAGTCGGCAAGCCAGATTCACGAAGATGAGAAGTCTATATTCGAGTGTTTGGCAAAGGCAAAAAAGGAGGTTGAACGATGAAAATAAACTTAAGGAACTTGAAAAGTTTATTTTCGCTCAAGCTTATTGTTGTCGCTACAATATGCTTGATACTCGCTACATCTTATGTATACAGTGCGATGAAAAAGGATATAACCATTGAAGATATTGACGGAGTAAGAGTTGTAAGCACATTTAAGAATACTGTTGAAGATGTTCTGAAAGAGAATAACATAGTGGTAAAACCGCAGGATAAGGTAAGTTTGGATATGGGCATGAAACTCGATGACGGAGTTGCCATCAAGATATCCAGAGCAAGAGAGGTAACTATCAAGGCTGATGGCGAAGATGTGGTCCTTCTGACTACAGCACCTGATGTAAAGACCGCTCTTAACGAGGCTCAAGTCCAGCTTGGTGAAAAAGACAGGGTGGCACCTGCTTTGGATACTGAGATAAAAGGAGACACAAATATCGAAGTAGTTAGAGTCGAAGAAAAGATAGTAAAACAGGAAATGAAAATGGATTTTACCAATCAAGTGAATGGAAGCGACAAACTTGACAAGGGCATGGTGAATGTAGTTAAGAAAGGAAGCCCCGGACTCAAAGAGCTGGCTATAAAGGTCATATTTGAGAATGGAAAAGAAGTAAAGAGAGAAATTGTTGAGGAGAAGATACTTAAAGAGCCGGTTAACGGCATCATAGAGGAAGGCAGCAGAACTACCTTTGTATCCTCTAGAGGCCAGGTTACCAGATTTGTAAGAGCACTGAAAATGACTGCAACAGCTTATGATGCGACCTTTGAGAGCTGCGGCAAGCATCCGGACCACCCTTACTACGGCATAACCTATTCAGGCCTTAAGGTAAGACCCGGTATAGTTGCGGTAGACCCAAAAGTAATCCCCCTCGGAACATATCTATATGTGGAAGGGTATGGGGAAGCCCTAGCAGCGGATATCGGCGGAGCTATAAAAGGCAACAGAATCGACTTGTATTACGAGTCACCGGCGGATGTAGCGAAATACGGCAAAAGGACGGTCAAGGTATATATACTTGATAAGCCAAGATACAAATTCTAAAGCCTATCCACAGGATAAATCCTGTGGATATATTCATTTATACAATTTGTGAGGATGAATGATGATTAAAGAAACGATTGTTGTTGAAGGTAAGAACGATGCTGCGGCAGTAAAACGTGCGGTGGAAGCGGATATCATAATAACAAGCGGCTTTGGTATAAACAAGGGAATACTGGAGAGGATAATGACGGCGCAGGAGAAAAACGGCGTGATAGTACTCACCGATCCTGATTTTATGGGAGAGAAAATTAGAAATACTATCTCTGATAAAGTCAAGGGTGTGAAGCATGCCTTCATACCCAGAGAAGAGGCTCAGAAAGAAGGGGATATTGGTGTGGAAAATGCATCACCGGCGAGCATACAGAGAGCCTTGTCCATGGCGAGATACGAGCAGGAGGAAGTATGTATTACCTTTACCAATGCTGATTTGATCTATTACGGTCTTAGCGGTGGTGAAAACGCTGCAAGCATCAGAAGCAGTCTGGGAGCTGAGTTGGGTATAGGATATGCTAATTCGAAGCAGCTTATAAACCGTCTGAACAAGTACGGTATTAGCAGGGATGAGCTTGAAAGGGCATTGACTAAGATACTGAAAAGTACGAGAAGTTAATAAAAAGGATGATGCAAATGAAGGACAATTCAATTACAACATCAACAAGAGAACTGATAAAAAAACATGATTTCAGGATAGCAAAGAAATTCGGACAGAACTTCCTGGTGGATGATAATGTTCTGAAAGCTATAATAGAAGGCTCTGAGCTTTCGAAGGATGACTGTGTCCTTGAAATAGGTCCGGGACTGGGAGTTATGACACAGATATTATGTGAGAAAGCAGGCAGAGTATTGGCTGTTGAAATAGACAGGAACCTTATACCGATTCTCAGGGTAGCAATGTTCGGCTTTGATAACTTCAATCTTATAAATGATGATATATTAAAGCTGGATTTGGAAAAGACATTGGAGGAGAATTTTGGAAATGTTCCGGTAAAAGTGGTGGCAAACCTGCCTTATTATATTACAACTCCGATAATAATGAAGCTTTTAGAGGGGCGGGTAAACCTCAAAAGCATTACAATAATGGTACAAAAGGAAGTTGGAGAAAGACTTTGTGCAGCTCCCGGAGGTAAGGATTATGGAGCGATTACAGTTGCTGTACAATACAGATGTATACCCAATAAGATCCTTGTGGTTCCTCCTGAGGCGTTTATTCCGCAACCGGAGGTTGAGTCCATGGTAGTGCGGCTGGATTTAAGGGATAGACCGCCTGTATCGGTAAATGACGAGAAAACGTACTTCAGAGTTGTCAAAGCATCCTTCGGACAACGCAGAAAAACCCTTTTAAACGCACTGGCATCAGGGAATCTGGGAAAATCAAAAGAAGAACTTAAAATCATACTACAGGATAATGGCATCGAAGCAAATAGACGAGGAGAGACCTTATCCCTTGGGGAGTTTGCAAGTATTGCCAATAGCCTTTCGTCACGATAAAATAGAAAAAATATGTTCACATTTACCCCCTTGATACATATATTAGTAATGACTATGTATAGAAGGGGGTTATTCTGTGGCATCAAATAATGAGTATAAAAGATATTTTATTATACTGCAGGAAGATGATAAAGGATATGAAATGTCACCTGGGAAGCTGCCAACCGGTTATGTCAAAATTGAAGTGAAGAATAGCAAGGTGAGACTAAATACATTTGTA
Organism: Clostridiaceae bacterium; assembly: GCA_041690515.1. Taxonomy (GTDB): domain Bacteria; phylum Bacillota; class Clostridia; order Lutisporales; family Lutisporaceae; genus BRH-c25. The sequence goes on from JAWLHF010000029.1 coordinate 26,480, forward strand.
CAGAACGTAAAGCATGAGGAAGGAATTGAGTATAGGCTGATATTGGTGGCATCCGGTAAAAAACTGGCTGTGGATGCAGGGAAAATACTTATTGACAGCAGCGGAAGAGGAGAGCTTTCCCATGAGTTTGAATCGGACAATGTTTTAAAAAGCGGCTTGAATATTGCAGACTTTACTGTTGCAGCTGTTTCCAGCGGAGTATCAATACCTCTTTCGGGATATACCGGAAGGGATAAGCTGGAATGGAAGGGTAAGTATGATATAGTAAACAGACCTAAGGATCATGAGGCATCAAGGATAGATAAGAAAATCACAGTTGAGGAGATCGTGCCGGAGATACCAAAACCACCAGTGCAACCGGCACCTGTGATGGAGCCTATGCCTGAACCTGAGCCTGTCATTGTTGAAGCGCCTGTTCCAAAGCCTGAGCCTGTTATTGTGGAGGTACCTGCTCCAAAACCGGAACCTGTTGTTGTGGAGATTCCAGAGCCAGCACCTATGCCTATGCCCATGCCTGAACCAGCGCCGGAACCGGCAGTCGTAGAGAAGCCGCATATATATAAAAGCAAGGTGGAAATCGGAATTATCATGCCTAAATGTCCTCCAATGGCACCGATAGAAGAACCCTGTGACATGGCACCTGTAGAAGCTCCGTGCAAAATGGAGCCGATAGAAGCGCCTTGTGAGATAGAGGCAATAGAAGTACCTTGCGAAGTAGAAAAAAAGAAAGTTGAATATGAGGATATACATCAATACTATTGTGATGATGACGACAGCGATAGTGATAGTGACAGTGACGATAGGCCGAAGCATAAGAAGCATCACGAGCATGAGCTTTCACCTTATTACAGCGGGGCAATGTACAGTAAGCTGAAGAGGCTGGTAAGGAAGCTGAGAAGGTATGAACCTTTTGAAAAGGAAAGAGATTGTGACTGGTTCAAGGTAGGGGACGACATATATGAAATAAACAATGTAGCAGTACCTTACATGGGTTATATGATGCCTTTGGGATATCCTTTCATGTCTGAAGGCTGCAGTCTGATGGCAGACAGGAAGGGATATATACTCGGCGTGAAATATGATGATGAAGAAGATGATGATGACAGGAAGCTGATAAAATATATTTTCTTCGGAGTGCCGGCAATATATAGCAAGAAAAATCATTACTACTACAGATCCAGAGGTTTTACAGAATTCAGGCCGCATAAATCCAGAGAGCACGGCTATTTCATAATGTGCCTGGATATAAGAAGCGGTATGCTATGCAAAATGAGCTAGATTGATGAAAAATTTTCTATAAAAAAGTCCTTGGTTTTGTGATAGAATTAGACATATAGAAATTGAAGTACAGAAGAGGATTGATTTTGTGAAAATAGATAATTTGATAGATAGGAAGCTTATTAAAAATATTGATATAGGTATAGTAATCTCTACCGTATTGCTTGTAATTTGCGGTTTTTTAGCTATCTCCAGCGCTACACACATAACAACCGGCGGCCCCGCAGGAACCCTGAAGGTACAAATAGTTGCATTTATTTTAGGAATCATAGGCATTCTGGTAATATTACTCATTGATTATAAGAGCTTTGCTGACAACTACGTGCTTATATATGGAACAAATATATTCTTGTTGGTACTAGTGTTGATAATAGGATTTTCTACTAAAGGAACAAAGGGCTGGATCGACCTTGGCCCTGTGAACCTGCAGCCTTCGGAAATTGTAAAGCTCGGGTATATTCTCACTTTTGCCAAATTTCTTGAAAAAAAGAAGGATGACTTAAATAGACTGGTAGACATACTACCTGCTATGCTTCATTTAGGCGTTGTTGTAGGATTGATAATGCTGCAGCCTGACTTCGGAACTGCTCTGGTTTTTATTTTTGTATCAATATTCATGCTATTTGCCGCAGGGATAAACTATAAGATAGTTGCAGGTGCATTTGGAACCTTTTTAATAAGTCTGCCTGTAATGTGGCAGTTTCTGAAGCCATATCAGAAGGACAGAATATTAGTGTTCCTCAATCCTGAACTGGATCCTATGGGTAAAGGATATCAAGTGATACAATCGCAAACAGCAATAGGCTCTGGAAAATTCTTGGGGAAAGGGCTTTTTCAAGGTACTCAGAACAACCTCGGCTTCATACCTGAGAGACATACTGACTTCATTTTCTCAGTTATAGGAGAAGAAGTTGGACTTATAGGAGCTTTGATAATATTACTACTCTTCATGTGGCTGCTACTGAGGTGCATACACATTGCAAAGGTATCCAAGGATGACTATGGTATGCTTATATGTGTAGGTATAATGGCAATGTTCCTATTTCATGTGCTGGAGAATATAGGGATGACAATAGGCTTGATGCCGGTTACCGGTATTCCGCTGCCCTTTATAAGCTATGGAGGAAGTTCTCTGCTCACCAATATGGCCGCCATAGGACTGGTGTTGAATGTTGGGATGAGAAGACAGGTAATAAGATTCTAAGAATAGAATATTAATGCATAGAACTCTGGAATGTATCCGGAGTTTTTTTGTATACAAATACAATGTTTATGCATAAAAACAATGCGAAACAAAAAAAAGCTATACCGCGGGCAAAGGACGTTAAGGTCCGGAAAGCCAACGCGGTGTCGGGTTTGAAAGATGTTGCTGCGAGCTGATTGTGCATAAAAATAAAAAAATATTCATTAATTTACAAATAGTACTTGCATATTTATGCAAGTACTATTATAATTATTATCAATCGATTATTTAAGTACTGGAGGTTTTTTGTATGGATGCAAATAAGAAAAAGGTAGTACTGGCATATTCAGGAGGATTGGATACTTCTATAATAATTCCGTGGTTGAAGGAAAATTATGATTTGGACGTAATTGCATGCTGTGTTGATGTGGGTCAGGGAGATGAAGTTGCACCTGTCAAGCAAAAGGCATTGAATACGGGGGCTTCAAAAGTTTATGTGATTGATGCCAGAAAGGAATTTGCAGAGGATTACATCATGCCCACCATAAAGGCAGGGGCAATATATGAGGGCAAGTATTTGCTTGGTACTGCCATGGCAAGACCCCTGATAGCAAAAAAACTTGTTGAGGTTGCAGAAAAGGAAGGAGCTATGTATATTGCTCATGGCTGTACTGGAAAAGGTAACGATCAGGTGCGCTTTGAACTGACTATAAAGGCTCTGAATCCGGATATACAGGTTATAGCTCCGTGGCGTATATGGGATATCAAATCAAGAGAGCAAGCGGTTGATTATGCGGCGGCCAGGGGAATACCTTTGCCGGTAACCAAAGAGCGTCCATATAGCAGGGATAAGAACTTATGGCATTTGAGTCATGAGGGCGTAGATCTGGAGGATACATGGAACTCGCATCCTACAGATATATATCAACTAACTGTGGCACCGGAGGATGCACCTGATGAACCGGAACAGGTTGAAATAGAATTTGAGAAGGGTATACCGGTAAAACTAAACGGAGTTGCAGAGGATGCGATGACAATAGTTGAGAAGCTTAATGAAATCGGAGGCAGAAACGGTGTAGGCGTAATCGACATGGTTGAAAACAGACTGGTAGGAATGAAGTCAAGGGGAGTATATGAGACACCGGGTGGAACAATACTATATACAGCCCATAAGGAACTGGAGTATATAACTCTTGACAAGGAGACAATGCGATTTAAACAGATGATTTCTGATAAATATGCAGACCTGGTATATAATGGGCAATGGCATACTCCTTTGAAGGAAGCTATGGACGCCTTTGTGGATTCCACTCAACAGAATGTTACAGGGGTAGTACGGCTGAAGCTGTATAAGGGCTCATGTACCGTTGTTGGAATGGATTCCATGTACTCATTGTACAATAAGGACTTTGCGACCTTTGGAGAGAATGTTGATAATATATATAATCAGAAGGATTCGGAAGGCTTTATCAATCTGTTCGGACTGCCAATTGAGGTGATGGCCCTGATGAATAAGAAGCTGGAGAAGCAGCAGGAGGAAAGGAAGATAGTCTAAATGAAGCTATGGGGAGGAAGGTTCAGCAAAGATACTGCAAAACTGGCTGAAGATTTCAATGCATCTATTTCGGTTGATTCAAGGCTGTATCTTCAGGATATTAAAGGAAGCAAAGCCCATGCGGTTATGCTTGGAAAATGCGGAATAATAGGCATCGAAGAAGCGGCTGAGATAGTAAATGCATTGGAGGAAATCGGACGGGAGCTTGAGTCAGGTGGAGTTGAGCTTTCCAATGATTCGGAAGATATTCATATGAACATAGAAAAGCTTCTTATTGAAAAGATAGGAGAGACAGGAAAAAAGCTTCATACAGCCAGAAGCAGAAACGACCAGGTGGCTCTCGATTTGAGGATGTACCTGAGAGAAGAGATATATGGGATATTGGATCTCTTTGCAGGACTGGAGGCTTTGCTGCTTGACAAGGCAGAACAGAACATTGGTGTCATCATACCTGGATATACTCATATGCAGAAGGCTCAGCCTGTTACTCTGGGACATCACTTCATGGCTTACTTTGAAATGTTCAGGCGTGACATGGATAGGTTTGCTGACTGCGTGAAGCGGATAGATGTGATGCCTCTGGGAAGCTGTGCACTTGCGGGAACTACATACCCCATTGACAGGAAGATGGTAGCAGAGACACTTGATTTCTCTGATGTTTCTCGCAATTCAATAGATGCAGTTTCCGACAGGGATTTTGCAATTGAGTTTATCAGCTGCTGTACTTTTGGGATGATGCACCTTAGTCGCTTTTGCGAGGAACTGGTTTTGTGGAGTACTCAAGAATTCGGATATATTGAGATGGATGACGGTTACAGCACAGGCAGCAGTATTATGCCCCAGAAAAAGAACCCTGATATTGCAGAATTGATAAGAGGAAAGACAGGAAGGGTGTATGGGGATCTTATATGTCTATTGACGGTGATGAAGGCTCTTCCGCTGTCCTATAACAAGGATCTGCAGGAGGATAAGGAAGCTGTGTTCGACGCAGGGGATACACTTAAGTCGTGTATTTCAGTGTTTACACCTATGCTTGAATCGATGAATGTTAATAAGGATAGAATAGAAGAGAACTTAAAGGGAGGCTTTCTAAATGCAACAGACCTGGCTGACTATCTGGTGCTGAAAGGGGTGGCATTCAGGGATGCTCATGCAATAGCAGGAAAGCTGGTGAGTTTCTGCATAGCAGGGAATAAAGAGCTGCTGGAGCTTTCACTGGAGGACTTCAAAGGTTTTTCTTCCCGCATAGAACAAGATATTTTTGAGTTTCTGAAGCTGGAGATATGCTTATCCAGACGTAATACTGCTGGGGGGCCCTCCCGGGAGCGGGTAAAAGAGGCTGTAGAGAATGGCAGGGCTTTTATAAAACATTTCATGGTAAGTCTTAGCAAAGACGGTGTATAAAAATACGCGATGCTGAGTTTTGCGATCCGCTTGTTGACGAGTTTAGAGCATGTACTATATAAAATAGCAGTCGCACAAAAATAGAAAGAGTACTTGCATAAATATGCTTATGACATTATAATTATAATATAAGAATTCGCACTGCTTTAAGTATAATGGGGTGTTTTAGAATTTAATTTCACCTGGTGGGGGGAGATTTTTGTGATTTGGGTCGGAATAATAGGTGTAAAGGGGTATTTTGGGGAGGCACTCTCAAAGCTGGTGGCAGGACATCCATCGGCACAGGTCAGCTCAGTAATGAATATTCCTGAG
>JAWLHF010000030.1:0-32023 GCA_041690515.1 Clostridiaceae bacterium
TGATACACAAGCTTGCCGCGGCAAAAGGTCATGACGGGATAACCTGTCATTTCACAGTTTTCCCATATGGTATAATCTACATCGGAATGCATTATTTCTTTTGTGATGACAACCCTCTTTTCAGGATCGTATATGACTATGTCGGCATCGCTGCCTATTGCAATAGTTCCCTTTTGAGGAGAACAGCCAAAAATCCTGGCAGCATTGGTAGAGCAAATCTCCACTGCCTTGTTGAAGGATATATTTCCTTTGTTGGCCTCACTAAGCATGTATGGATACATTGTCTCAACCCCCATGCAGCCGTTGGGAATCTTGGTGAAGTCATCCTTACCCCAGTCTTTTTCATATGATTTAAAGGGGCAATGATCTGTTGCGACAGTAGAAATATCCCCTCTCCTGAGTCCTTCCCATAGAGCAGATCTACTATCCTCACCCTTCATTGGCGGAGAGCATACGAAATTCCTTCCATCCTCTCGTTTAAATACCTCATTGGTAAAGTTCAGATACTGAGGACAGGTCTCGGCATATATTTCAAAGCCCTCATCTCTCGCTTTAGTCACCTCATCAAGCCCTTCCCTGCTTGCCAGATGTACTATGTATAATGGTGCATCAAAAGTCTTTGCAAGATAAACCATTCTTCTTACTGCGTCAACCTCCACAAATTCTGGACGGCTTTCATAATGGTACCATGCGGCGGTCTTGCCTTCCGAAAGCAGCTTTTTGATTCTTCTGTCTATAATGTATGGGTTTTCTGCATGTACTGCCACTAAAGTCCCTGTTTCTTTTGACCTTTCCAGCGCATTGGCAATAACTCCGTCATCAACCATCATATCCTTATAGACCATATAGAGCTTAAAGCTTGGGACACCGAATTCAACGGAAGTCTTAAACTCATCCAGGACTTTGTCGGTCAGATCGGTGATAGCAACATGAAAGGAATAATCAATGCAAGCCTGAGGCTCAGCAGCCTTTATCCTGTCCTGCACCGTTTCCACAAGCCCCATACCCTTCTCCTGAGTAGCGAAATCTATTACCATTGTTGTTCCGCCGCAGGCTGCTGCCCGGGTACCGGATTCGTAGCTGTCTGCAGATACAGTATTACCGACAGGCAGTTCAAGATGTACATGGGCATCTATGGCTCCCGGCAGCACTAATTTGCCAGTCGCATCGCAAACCCTGTCAGCTTCTAATTGCACATCCTTTGCAATCATCACAATTTTCCCGTCTTTTACCGCAACGTCAGCCTTGTATGACTCCAAAGCAGTAACGATTGTCCCGTTTTTTACAATTAAATCCATACGTTCACTCATAAATGCCACTTCCTTCTAATTATACTCTTTGAAAACCAAATAGATGATTGACCCTATTAGTACCTTATTATTAATAATATAATACCATACTTGTTTAATAACTGTAAAAAAGGACAAGGTGCCTGTCCCCTTGTCCCTCTTCTTCCTAAAGTATTATTTAAAGTATTTATTTTATGTTGTTGTTTGTTTTCCCTGCGCGGAACTGTGTAATATCATCAGTTTTGTTCTCTTCCTTGTATAATGCCGGAATTGCTGCATATACTGCTGCGCAACAAACAAGGTCATCCTTCCATGTTATTTCGTTTGGAGCATGAGCCTGTGATTCAGCACCAGGTCCAAAACCTACACATGGTATTCCATAACGTCCTTGAATTGAAACACCGTTAGTTGAGAAAGTCCATTTGTCTATAAGCGGACGATGGCGAAGATTCATCGCACTTTCATTTCCTACTCTATTTTCACCGTAAAGTGCCTTATGTGCATCAGCAACAGCTTGAACATGGGCAGCATTTTCCTTGTTAATCCATGTTGGGAAGTAGCATTCAGACTCATATTTTAATCCTGTCCATGCTGGACGATCATACATATACATGGAAACCTTAACATCTTTAGCATATTTTTTTACTGCAGGAAGCTCTTCAATTTCCTTTAAGCAGGAATCCCAAGTTTCCCCTGCAGTCATACGTCTGTCAAGTGATACTGAACAGGAATCTGCAACAGCACAACGTGAAGGTGATGTATAGAAAATTTGGGAAGTAGTAACTGTTCCTCTACCCAGGAAACGAGCATCCTCAAAGTGTTCAGGATTGTATTTGGGATCAAGCATTTTAACAAGGCCTTTGATTTCAGTACCTTCTTCAGCATCGTTTTCATTTAATGCACGAATATCCTGAAGAATATCAGCCATCTTATATATAGCGTTATCTCCTCTTTCCGGAGCTGAACCATGGCAGGAAATACCCTTTACATCAACACGGATTTCCATACGTCCGCGGTGTCCGCGGTATATACCGCCATCAGTCGGTTCAGTTAAGACAACGAATTCAGGTGTTATTCCGTCTTCATTATGTATATACTGCCAAGAAAGACCATCGCAGTCTTCTTCCTGAACTGTTGCTACAACAAGGATTTTGTAGCCTTCAGGTATAATGTTTAGATCTTTCATTATCTTTGCACCATATACAGCGGAGACAACTCCGCCCTCCTGGTCTGAGCCTCCTCGGCCGTAGATAATCTCATCAGTTTCATAGCCTTTATATGGATCATGCTCCCAATTATTTATGTTACCTATTCCCACTGTGTCAATGTGACCGTCAAAAGCAATTATTTTGTCTCCTGTTCCTATCCAACCTAACGCATTCCCTTCCGGATCTATCTCAGCTTTATCAAAACCTAGCTTTTCCATTTCTGCAATGGTTCTTCTGATAACGCCTTCTTCCTCGCAGGATTCAGAGGGAATTGCAATAAGATCACGAAGGAATTTGCTCATATCCTCCCTATATCCCTTGGCTGCAGCTTTGATCTGCTCATAATTAATGTTCATAAAGCACCTCCCAAAAATCATATATTTATTCGGTATTTTACTATCTAAATATAATAATATCATACAAAATAATGAAGTCAAATAAATTTTTTTGGTGCCTAAAAATTTTTTTGGTGAAAATGTGGCACTCTTTAATTATTTTGTGCTATCATATAAATAATTTGAGGATACCTATTATTTTTAGTAGTTGGAGGGTTTATGCTGAATAATATAGAGTTTGAGGAATTGAGAAAAATTGCAAAAGGTATAGCATCTCAGTTTGGCAGTAATTGCGAGGTTGTAATACACAAGGTTTCAGAAGAGAGTATTGTCCACTCCATTGTTGCAATAGAAAATGGGCATGTTACCGGACGCAGGGTTGGGGACGGGCCATCCCATGTTGTATTGGAACAACTAAAAAAAGACGGTTTAGACCAGGAAAATCACCTTTGTTATCTTACAAAAACCTTAGACGGTAGGATACTAAAATCATCTACCATGTATATTCGTGACAGCGAGGGGAAGGTTTCGGCAATACTGGGCATCAACTATGATATTTCCGCCTTTACTATGGCTGAAGCTGCATTAAAGGATCTGATATCCTATGGTTCAGAGGTTAGTCAAAAGGAGCCTGAGCGGATAACTATCAACGTAAATGAACTTCTTGATGATTTGATTGAGCAATCTGTGAAGCTAATTGGAAAACCAGCTGTTATGATGAACAAAGAAGAAAAAATCAAAGCCATCCAGTTTTTAAACGAGAGTGGAGCAATGCTTATAACAAAGTCTGGCGATAAAATTTCTAAATATTTTGGTATATCAAAATACACATTATACTCGTACCTCGATTTCAAGAAATAACAAAGCTTGAAAGCCGAATTGCCACCATGAATGCTTCAACAATGAAAAAAGAGTCAGCATTCCCACAAGGTTATTTGACCTTGTGGTTTATTGTATTTTGGTAGAGATAAGGGGAAATCGGCGTCTGGGACACGGGGACACGGTACCTGTCCCCGTGTCCCTTGTCCCCGGTTTTACTCTATTATGGGTTTACATACCACTCTGAGTCTGCTGTTATTAGCATAGACCCAGTATACAGAACCGTTATGATATACCGGCATCTCATATGAATTTAAATCAACTCCGCCAAGTGAGGTTGCGGGAGTAATAACATCTCCCCCTGCCGTCAGCACCATATAAAAAGATTCAGACAAGGACTCGTTTCTTTCCGTCCATAATATGATGATATGATCGTCACCTACAACAACCTGCGGTGCGATAACTTCCCTGTCGGTATGGTTTGTAAGCCAAATTACACCGTAATCGGATATTCTCGTTAATGGCGAGTTTTTGTTATCATAAATGTCTAGCGATGTTTCACCACTACGGATGCTTCCGCTGACAAACATAGACGGAGACAAGTCTTTGGCAAGGGGATCAAATATTTGAATAAACAAATTTTGCTTTTCCGTCTTTGCCGCCTCACTGATAGATTTTGCAGATGCTCCCACAAGCACAATACCTTTACTTGTCTCCACAAGTCCACCAAGCTGTGCGTAGGTCTTGTTTACTTTATGCATATCATAATTTGCGTTTGCCTCAAGATAGAAATGAAAAATATTATGCGTCGGGTATTTTGAAGCATATACCATCTTTTTATAATCTACATACATTTCCTTCTGCAATTTATCTATAATGAACCCGCGTCCGTACGCATCCCCGTGATTGGCGAAAATAAAATCATCTGCTTTTTCCGAATATATCACGGATTGATTGAATGAATGGCTTACATAAGGAGTATTGGCTTTATTCCTATCCCAAATCAAAGGCTCAAATTTGTAAGGGGACATATCTTTTATGTTTACAGCTATTACATTATTGGACTGGTGTCCGTTGTACATTGTGCGGGCATAATTAACCATTAAGGTATCATTATTGATTGTTGAAACACAGTTTCCGGCATTGAACGGAACCATAGTATTACCATCTGATCCCATTTGGGATTCCCCTACAAAACCCGTGGTTTTTATATGCACACCCTTCGGTGAATATTTCGAGATAAAAATCGTTTGCTCTATGTTTTCAGTTCCATCTTTTCCCCATATAATATAGAAGTTCCCTCCATCATCAGAAATCACATCCCCCAGTTTGGGATATAGCATTCCTATATCCAATACTTTACTGGGAGTTACAATTGTCAAATGATCATCGATTACATAAGCATATGCCAAGCCTTCATTTACGTAGGCAAACTGTTGGACAGAAGAAACTTTTGCCCAATTACTTATCTTATTCATCTGTGTATTATCGACATTGATTCCGTCTCTATATGAATAGCTGTCGCCACTGTTTTCAGGTACATAACCAAACATTGATTCAATTACGACAGTATTGCTATTACCATCCCATTCTACATAAAAATCAAAAATTCTTCCTAGATCACGAAGTTTGAAGTAATTGAAACCATCAATGGTGTATGCAGTCAGCTTGATTTCCTTACCGTCAAGCAAGACTGTCGAAGTATTGGGACTGGCTGTTTTTATGCTGTTACCTTCTGGTGCTGCCATCTCGTTGCCCACGTTGGTGTAGGCTTTACCACTTACAAGGTTAATGGCAAACTTGCTGCTGTCCCATGTGACATCAAACTGTTTTGCAGTGCCGGATAGTATGTAGGCGATGTCACGCAGCTTAAAGTAGTTGTAATTGTCTATGCTATATGCTTCGAAAGATCTATCTGCCCCATCCACTGAAATTTTTGATGTGGTTTTTGTTGCAGTCACGCCATCGGCATAACCGGTTATGGGAATAAGCGAGAGTAATGTAATTATTGCTAATAAAATGAAGATAAGCTTTTTCACTGGGCATTCCTCCTGTACATTCTTAAATTGCATTCAATGGGCTATCTGCGATAAATATTGGATATGAAGTATCTAAGCTTACAAAGTCAACTGTTAACACTGAAGGAAAAAATACCACTAAGCCGAAGACACAGGGACGGGTACCTTGTCCATTATTCGTTCAGCCTGAGATATTGTGTCAGAAAAGCATGGGGAAGATTGAACTTTTCATCATTAACCAGGAGTTCCAGCAGTCCGTCATCTGAATCATCGTTTTCTTTGAACTGGCTGATTTCCTTATGAAGGCTTTCCATCTTCTCATCCAACTGTGATACTGAATCAGCCGCTCCCTTAAGCTCATCCATTAATTTTGCCGGAATCTTTTTGTCATATTTATAGTATATTTTATGCTCCAAGCTTGCCCAAAAGTCCATTGCAATTGTCCTGATTTGAACTTCAACATAGACATTATCTGCTCTATCAGACATAAAAATTGGAATTTGAAGTATCAGATGCAGACTCTTATAACCATTAGGCTTGGGATTCTTTATATAATCCTTGCACTCAACTACAGTTATGTCTTTTTGGTTTTGAAGCATATCACTTAATTTATATATATCTGAAATAAAGGAACAAGTAATTCGAATACCTGCAATATCTCTTATATTTTCTTTGATTGAAGGTAATGACAACTCAAAACCTTTTCTATAGACTTTTTTTACAATGTTCTCTGGTGTTTTTAGGCGGGAATTAACATGCTCAATTGGATTATAATCATGAAAATAGTGAAATTCCTGCTTCAAAATATCAATCTTTGTATTCATTTCATCCAATGCAAATTTATATGTCATCATAAATCTTGTTAGTTCTGTTTTAATCTGTTTTATATCTGTAGTTTGCTTTATATTCATATTCTATCTACTCCTTCTATTGTCTGCAGGTTATGATCTGCTGAATAATGTGAATTGTACAAGTACATTGTATGGATTATTTCTGCTTTGTATGGTCAAGTACCAAATAAAAAGACTGACATAGAATAAGACTCCTGCTGTTTTGGGACAAGAGACTCTTTGTCCTGCCTTTAATTAATTTCTTCATAGTAATTGCCTTATCCTTTATGCAATCCTTACCTTCCTTATCTATTGTACCATTTTTCGACTAATCATGACTAGATACACTATTATTCTAGTAAATTTGCCCTACAAACTGAAATCATGTGCAATAACAATATGATTCAGCTTTAGTCATATTACTGCCACCTAGTACTCTCTCGATATGAAAAACAGCCATAAGAATCCCTCATGGCTGTATCACTCTATCACTTTTCATTTGAAAGTGCATCAAAAATGATCTGCTTATACTCCTCTTTCGTTTTTACTCCTAAGATTATATCGCCTATAACATTTCCTGTATCATCAACAATTAGAGTTGTTGGATACGCGATTACCGGCAGATCTATAGCAAGCATTTCATTGTTAATCAAGTTTGTATAACTTATTTGTTTTGTATCTATTATTTTATTTGCAAGGGCTATGTTTTCCTTATCTCTCTTTAAATCAGCATCTACCGTGTCTCCTACTATTCCTATGATGTTCACGTCATTATCCTTTAGTTCCTCGCTAAGTTCTTGAATTTCAGGCATCTCATTTATACATGGCTTGCAGGAGGTTGCCCAAACATTTATCATTGTGATTCTGTTCTCTTTAAACATATCGCTGCTTATTTCATTTCCCTTTAAATCTGTAGTGTTAAAGCTTATCTTCTTAACATCCTCTAGTTTTCCCATTGCCTTCATTGCCTTCTTATCATACTCTTCTTGCATTCGTATTTCAGCATCAGCCCTATTATCTATATTTTCTGCTACAGCTTTTCCACAGGCTGAAACCGATATCATTAATAATAATAAAAACATAATCCCTAATAATCTTCTCTTCATTTTTTTTGCACTCCTATACTTTGATAAATTCAGTTTTCGCTGCTCTTGGTCTGCTTATCTTTCAGATTTTGCATTTCCTTTCTTCCATCGAGAGTATCCCAAAGATGAAACCCCTTTTTTATCGCCTTTCTAGAACAAGCTTTAACACACTCTCCGCATCTGATACATTCTCTATGGTTTGGATTTCTACTAGGCTCAATATTCATTTTGCAGTTCTTTGTGCATACGTTGCAATCTATACAGTTACTTTTTTCAACCTCATACCTGTAAAAGCTTATCTTATTAAATAAGGAATAAAACGCACCCAAAGGGCAAATGTATCTGCAAAACGGTCTATAAACCAGTATTGAGAGTATTACAACTGCGCCTAGAATCATCATCTTCCATGTAAACAATAATCCTATAGACTGCCTCAGGGGCTCATTCATCAATACCAATGGGATACCACCCCCTAAAGTCCCTGCCGGACAAATATACTTACAAAAATATGGGATACTTATTCCAAACTCATCAACCAGTAAACCCGGAAGTAATAATGCTGGTACAAGCAGAACCAAATACTTTATATGCTTGAGGATACTATCCACACTCTTTTTAACTGTAACCTTGCGGACAGGTATCTTGAAAAGAAGATCCTGAAACAAGCCAAAAGGGCATACCCAACCACATATAAGCCTTCCGAACAATACACCTATCAGTGAGATAAAGCCAATGATGTATAATGAAAATCCATATTTTACAGTTCCTGCCGCAGCTTGCAAAGAACCAATAGGACAAGAGCCAATGGCACCGGGACACGAATAGCAATTCAGCCCCGGAACACAAAATTTCTTTAGTTTTCCTCTATAGATGTTTCCTTCAAGAAACCCTTTGAGATATGAATTTGTAAATATTGCAGCAACCATTTGAAATATATTTCTTCTATCCAATACCTATACACTCCAAACATATATTGATTGCCTTATTGAAAATGGCGCGAACTTCACCCACATATACTCCTGCTGCTATAAAAAAAATGCTTAACACAAGTATTCCGCATCTTAACTTATCTTTTGGCAGATTCATTAATATACCTCCCTATACCAGACTAATATAATGATTCTGAGAGCTTCATAAGCCACAGCTGATAAACTCCCTTTTTGAAATAAATGCCATCTTCAGCATATAAATCAGGGGTTTCCTGTGCTAATTCCCTTATGTCTATGTAGTTGACTGACAACTTGTCCGCCACCTCTTTTAAAATCCCGTTATATTCCTCCAGCCCCTCATAGCGCGGTTCTGCTTTTAGCGTATCCTGCGTCACAGGTGGTATAGATTGAAGATATACTTTACAGTCAGGCAAATCTTCTTTTATCTTGTTAATTAATTTCGTCAAATCATTTCTGAATAATTCTTTAGGGTCATCAACAGGCATAAGGATATCCATTAATCCCAACATGATAAAAACATTATCCGGTTTCTTTTCAACCAACATATCAAGATCCTCATAAATAAAACCAGCTGTAGTACCCGCTCCAGCTATTACAGATTCTCTCGGCAGTATTTCATTTATGGCAAAACCCTCGGTAATGGAATCTCCCATAAACACGCTGTTTTTAAACTGAGCTTTCACGTCTTCTGTAATATTAGCCGCAGAAACTTTTGTTGCAGCTGCAGCGTCATCTTTTGCAATTGTATTACTTCCGCAGGCAGTCATACCTAGCAGAATGATACCTACAAGTAAACACATCATTAACTTTTTCATTTAACAAACCTCTTTTCTTTATTTGATACATGAATTTTACAGCAGCGAAATGCAGAACAGATGCAGATAAGATAAAGTTCAGATATCATTTTTAAAATAAAAACAGCAATGAAATTTCCTTCATAGCTGTTTTGCTGATAGATATTAAGTTAATTATTGCTTATGGTTGAATCTGTAATGAAAAGAAGAAGCGGACACCATCTTTTGTATTTTCCACACCGTAATCCGCATGATGCAGTTCCAGTATTTCCTTGGATATGGAAAGCCCTAGGCCTGTTCCTGCTTTGAAAGTGCGTGCTTCAATACGATAAAATTGATCCCATATTTTATTTATATCATCTTCTGATATCGGGTTTCCTTGATTTTTCACACCAACTTCTACTTTATTCCCACTGCAGTTTGCAGTAATTAATATTGCACGTCCGTTCTCTGTATGGCGGATTGCATTACTTAGAAAATTTGTAATAACCCTGCTGATCAACCCTTTATGCCCTACCACTATCTGAGAGCAAAGCCTTAATGTAAGAGAGATGTTTTTCTCGTGTATTTGCTCAGCAAGTGATCTGCATACCTCAGTTATCGCCTTGTCTATTTCGAAAGGAGCCATTTCA
Organism: Clostridiaceae bacterium; assembly: GCA_041690515.1. Lineage (GTDB taxonomy): Bacteria > Bacillota > Clostridia > Lutisporales > Lutisporaceae > BRH-c25. Next base: position 9,961 of record JAWLHF010000030.1, read on the forward strand.
GGCTTATAGGTACCGGATTCAAACTTAGCCAGATCCAGCATATTTACAACCAGTAAGTCCATCCTCTGTATCTCATCATCCATAGCCTGAAAATAGTGTTCCCTTTTTTCAGCTGCGATTCCATCTCTCAAAATTGACAGACAGCTTTTCATAACAGCAAGGGGAGTTTTCAGTTCGTGGGATACCCCTGCGATAAACTCCTTTCTAGTGTTTTCCAGCTTCTTCTCTTTGTCAAGATCCTGCTGCAGCTTCCCAATGTAAGCTTCCATCCTGCTTGACATGTAATTGATATTTCCGGATAACTGTCCTATTTCATCCTCCGAACGTACCGGCAGCTTTTCCGAAAAATCCATGTCTGCTATTTTCCCTGTGATCTGATTGATGGATATCAGTGGTCTCGCCAGCCACCTGGAAAAAATAAACGCTAAAAGTATAACACACAATACGACAAATCCCCCAAAATAGGGGTAGAATTGCCGCATCACCGAAATTGCTTCACCTACCGGTTGAAGAGAAGTCATGGCAAAAATATATCTTAGCTCTCCGTTTTCAACGACTGGTTTTATAACTATCGTATATTTCACAAAGTTCAAGGTAGTGCTGAGTTCTTTAGTCTGTTGCAGAGGCTCTGCACTGTCAGCCAGCAATCCGACCTGAAACTTCTTTACCTGCTCAATAAAAAATTTGTCATTGTAAGGAAAGACAATATCTTCTGCTTTGTCCGGAAATACGATTTTCGTTACCGTTCCCTTGTAGTAGCCTATCTCAAGGTGACTGTATGCCTTATCGGCATTTGGACCATTTACCTTGCTTGCAATGTCCATATTGACAACTCCCGCACGGCGATTCATAATCTGATAAGGTATAATTTCATCAGCCTTATTTACTGTGTCAATAACTATCTCATCACCGGCTTCTAAAAACGAGGGGATACCTGAAGTATATGCTCCTTCTTCAAAGGAGTACATCGGTATCCTCAGCTCACCCTGGGAACCATTTTTCAGTTGGACTTCTATATAGTAATTTTCAATATCACTTATACTGCCGTATTCATCCAATTTTGTGATCCAGACGTTTCTGTTCTTATAAAATTCACCTGATGCCGCTTCTGTTCCCTTTTTGACCGACATATCCACGTACTCATTCATATATGTTTTGAGAGCATCAGCCTTCTCTTTAACATAATACTTCTCAAAAAAGTAATTCTGCACAATTCCAATGAATAAGAACATCACGGAAAATAGCAGAGCCGTCAGCATAAACCATTTAAATACAATACTTTTCTTCATAGCTGTTCCTCTTCAAATCTATATCCCGAACGGATTACCGTAACAATACAGCTGCCTTTGCTTCCCAGCTTGGCACGCAGGTTTCTGATATGGCTATTCAATGTCTTTTCATCTCCATAAAAATCATAACCCCATATTTTTTCAATCAGCTGTTCTCTTGTAATTACAATTCCTTTGTTCTGCATTAAGTAAGATAGGATCTCAAATTCAGTATGAGTCAGATTAACTGTATTACCATCTAGAGAAACAAGTCTTGACCCCATATTTATAACAATACCTCCTGCTGATAACAAAGCTCCATCCATAGCACCCGAATACTTTTCAAGAAAACGCTTAACCTTTGCCATCAACACACGAGGATTGTATGGTTTTATCAAATAATCATCAGCTCCCAGCTCATATCCTAAAAGAGAGTCATCCTCATCCGAGCGGGCTGTTAATATGATAATAGGAATATTGGAACTTTTCCTTATTCTGCGACACACTGACCAGCCGTCAACCTTTGGCAAAACAATGTCCAATATCACTAAGTCAACAGAATTTGAATAGAAGAGCTCCAAAGCTCTTTCTCCATCTGCCGCTTCAAGCGCCTGATATCCATTCTCAATCAGGTAGTCCATTATAACTTCACGTAAAATGTCCTCATCCTCAACAACCAGAATTTTATTCATCCCGTACCTCCGTCTGTAACCGAAATCAATATCTTTTGTATGCTCATGTCTAGCTTTATTATAACTGTAATTTTAGTAAAACTAAACTCAATGTGCATATCTAAAGTTAAGAATGCAGCACTGGTGTACTTTTACAGTGAGTTTTCTGCCGAAAGTCACTCTTCACTATTATCAAGCCGCACCCTATACATCAAAAACACTAATTCCTTAAAAATCAGCTTTTTCACTGACTATGTCACAATTATAAAAAAGTTCTAATCAGTAATGAAATATAATTTAGTACTTATAAAAGAATAGCTCAGCTATTAGAAAATCAGCTGAGCTATTCTTGTTATGTAGTTTTATCATTTAACATCGATACTTATTTGGGGACATAGCTATTAATCACACTCAACAACAAGCCCAACACCTGCTTCTTTACTAGGAGTCGCATTCCACAAAGCAAGCTTACAATGCAGATCAGTATCATGACAGATATAAAAATTCTTTATTTTTTCTTTTTTTACATATTCACATGTTTTATCAACCTGGGATTGTGGAACCTCATTTATACGAAGGTGCGAGCCACCAAGGTAAGTATTTATCTGGTTTGCTCCTGTGAGTTTTTTTGCATACTCCATAATATTACATATTCCATAATGAGCACAAGCAGCAATAATACTTACTTCTTGGCCATTTTTATGCTTGTATGCAAATTGAGTATCTTCATCTACAACATCATCTACCCACTCGCCATTTTTAAATTTTCTGGGGATTTGCGGAACCTTATGCTCAAAATCATTCGTTAGTTCTGTTATTCCCATATAACAAAGATTCTTTGTTATCCACAAAGGCTCCGGAGTAATCCTTACATCAAAGTACTGATTCATTATTTCCCGACTTACATCCAAGCCTGAGGAATGATTCTTCTTAAAATTATATTTTTTCAAAAATATATCTTCATGGGTAATTAGCATAATTGGTTTTCTTGCCATTGCATTATCTCTATAGTACTTAATCAGATATTTCAAGCCTCCGGTGTGGTCTCTATGTCCATGGGAAAGTACGACATAATCCGCAGTTCTAAGGTCTATTCCAAGTTCTTCTGCATTTTTTATAAATCTATCTGAAATTCCGCAGTCAAATAGAACCTTAACATCTTCATCTTCTATCCATGCCGAAAATCCATGTTCGGCATTCAAATATACACCAAATAAACTTGTATTTTCAATCAACAAAGTGACTTTCAAATCGCATCCCTCCTTCCTGCAGATTTTCAACTACAAATTTGCTCTTCTAACTTAAGTAAACACTTCTGCGAATGATAGAACATATTAGTTACCTAACACTCCACTTTCCAATAACTTTTCTTTGATTTCTTGTGCCGAAATAACATTCTTAATACCAATGACCGTAACACCCTTATCTTTTACGAAATCGAACATCTTAACAAAGTTCAAAGCCGTAATCACTATATCATATCCCGATGCCACGCTCTTGGCTTCAGAAATAGCACAGTGATGAATCTTGACATCAATACCCAGTTCCTTCATTACCTGCTGCACCTTTAGTTTAAGCATTAGGCTTGAACCGGCACCATTGGCACACGCAACTACAATATTAAGAATAATAGCCACCTCCCTTTATTGATTATACTATAGTTGAAGCTTCCATTTTACTCTTAATTTTTTTCTTATACGCTTCATAATCATCTGTGATCAGGAAGTAAGTATCTTTGTTACGCGCATATTGTATCTGTGGAATTGCAAGTAATCCAACTACAATGATAGCAACTCCAATAAATCCTGCGTATTTCATAAGATATGCAAAACCCTGCCATACAGTAACCCAGTCAAAGAGTCCATTAAAACCACCATATTGTGCAAGACCAAGGAAACCAGCAAAGGATGCACTTCCAAGCACTGCCATAATACCTGTAATAAACGGTATGATAATAGCTGCTTTGATACCGCCTTTGTGATTGGCAAATACAGCAAGGGTACCATCACCGAAGAACATAGGCACAAATCCTGCAACAATTAGGATTGGGCTCTTGAATACAATAAGTCCAAGTATTGCTAGAAGTTGGCCAACAGCAGCTGATATAAAGCCTAAAGTAATTGCATTGGGAGAACCGAATGCATAAACTGCAGGTACATCTATACCTGGAACAGCTCCAGGCAGAAGCTTAGTCGAAATTCCCTGGAAAGACTGGGTAAGCTCAGAAACAAACATTCGAACGCCCAGCTGTAAAATTGTTAGATAGACCGCAAAGTTGAAGGCGAAGTTGATTATGTAGAACAGGTAGCTTGCATCTTTACCCATAAAACCTTTTTCAATCAGGAATCCTCTTCCCAAGAAAAGCAGGATGGATCCGAAGAAAATAAACATTATTACAGCAGTTGCAACCACATTTTCATTGAATATGGACATCCAGCCTGGAAGCTCAATATCTTCGAGTCTCTTGGACTTCTTTCCGCCAATTTTAGGTGCAAGCCATTCAGTGAGTTTGATTGCAAACATTTGCTGGTGAGCGATGCAAAAACCGCCGCCCTCAGTTAGGTTCTGTGTAATGTCAACAGTAAGATTGGATCCAACTGCCCAGTATGTACCGAGTAAAACCCCCATAAGAATTAGTATTTGCGTACTCCCCAGCTGCGGGAAACATGTAAGTATTATCCAGAATGCAGTGGCAGCTTGTTGTACTTGAATATGACCGGTAGTAAATACGGAACGAATCTTTGTAACCTTTCTAAAGGCAACCAGAACTATGTTGAAGATAAAAGCAATCAGCAACAAAGTCATAACTTGTGAGAAAGATTTACCAACTACATCAAGAGCAGCGTTGATAGCACTTTGACCGTAATATGGGTCGATGATGACAGCGTCCATGTTGAACTTATCTTTGAATCCTGCTAGTATAGGGCGACAGCTATTTACTAGTCCGCCCGAACCGACGGCAAGAATCATATAGCCAACTGTTGCTTTGATAAAACTAGAAATAGTTTCGTGAAGTGGTTTTTTTAGCAGCGCATTGCCAATGAGAACCATTAGTCCAATGAAAAATGCTGGTTGTTGGAGAATATTCTTTGCAAAATAGCTCCAAGCTGTGAATAAAATGTCCATAATAGCACCCCTTTTTATTAATATATAGTGACTATATAATGTCTGATTTTGGTATACTTTTTTGAAATAATTCCAACTGTGTTGTTTCTTAGCAATTTATAAAATAGACTTAAAGGGAAGGTTAGGCTCATTTTCAAAACAATCCTCAAATCCCCGCCTGTGATGATATTCCAGCTTGCCAATATCATCCGGGAAAGTATATTTTCCTCCTACCTGCCATATAAAAGGTTCAAACGTGTATTGAAGTCTTTTCTTCCGCATTTCATAAAGAGCAAGAATCTCCATAGGATCTGCCATCATGTTTGTCCATACATCATAATGGAATGGTATCACTACTTTTGCCCTAAGTGATTCCGCCATACGCAGAATATCAACGGAGGTCATTTTGTCGGTTAATCCTCTTGGGTTCTCTCCATAGGAGCCGAGAGCAACATCAATATTATGATCATTGCCATGCTTTGCATAATAGTTGGAATAGTGCGAATCTCCACTGTGATAGATACTGCCGCCCGGTGTTTTGATCAAATAATTCACCGCTTTCATATCCATATCGCTGGGACAGATGCCCTCCAATCTCCCATCCGGAGGTGTGGTAACCAAACAAGTGCGATCGAAGGATTCAAGTACTTGGATCTCAATATCTCGTATTTGGATGCAGTCACCCGGCTTTACAACAATACAGCGTTCTTCCGGAACACCCCACTTAACCCAGAGATCAACGCAATATTGAGGCCCTATGAAAGGGGGATTCCCTTTTACATTTTGCATAACAGCAGCAGCAAAGTTAATATCAATATGGTCTGCATGATAGTGTGTTGAAAGTACCGCATCAAGCTTGGTCACAGCAAATGGGTCGAGAACAACTGGAATGGCACGCAGATTGGGCTGAATCATACGTGCACCGCACATATTAGCCATTTGGTGATATTCTTTCATATATTTGTTTTTTTGTGTCCTCTTTCCGTTCCCGCACCAGAAGTCTATAGTAATATTGCAGTCCTCCTGTGTCTTTACCCAAATACCCGTGCACCCCAGCCACCACATAGAAAATGTTCCAGGTGCTACATTGGTTGCTTCAATTTCCTCATTCAGATAGGTTCCCCATTCGGGAAAACTATTCAATATCCATGATTCTCGCGAAATCTCACTGATTTGACTCATAAACTGCTTTACCTCCGTTCTAAAGTGATGAATTCATTATTTTATGTAGATGTTAACATCATAAGTAAACTGCATAGAATATATCAAATAAACAACCGTACTATTCATATATATGAATACTTTCTGTAATTATAGCATTTTTCGAACACTTTTTCAATCGTTTTAATATATTTTATTGTAATTTTTAATAGTTTTTTCAGTTTTACGTTAATTATCCATATATATATTGTATTTTTATGAACGTTTTGTCTGCTTCGTGCACATATTATGTCTCTCCAAACCCTGATTCAATTAATTTAACAAGCGTGTCTACCGCCTGAACTTCATCATCTCCATCAGCCGATATATTAACAGACTCCCCCTTACCTAGACCAATCGAAAGAAGCATTATTATTGATTTTGCATTTACGCCTTCCTTTCCATTTATGCGACTTATAGTTACTTTTGATTTGAATCCTTTAGCGCATGCTATGAATTGCGATGCCGGTCGTGCATGCAATCCGCTGTGATTCTTGATAGTCGTTGTTTTTTCATACATAATAGCATTCCTCCTATAAAAGCAAATTGGAATTATTAAATATATTCATTAAGGGCTTCTCTTAACAGATTCTCTACTTCAGTGGCTGTCGACATATCTTGTATACTTTTTGCCAGCCTCTCAGACTTCTCTAAGCTCATACCGCAAATGAGTTTTTTTATGCCCGATATCAAGGAGCATCCCATAGAAAGTTTCCTGATACCCAACCCAATAAAAACAACAGCAGACAAGGGATCACCAGCCGACTCTCCACATACGCACAGTGGCTTGTCCTCTTTACGGAATTGTTCCGCAACAAAACCAATAAGTCTGAATAAAGCCGGATGGTAAATTTGATAATATGTCGAAACATCAGGGTTCATTCTGTCTACTGCAAGTGCATATTGTAATAGATCATTGGTTCCAATGCTTGCAAAATCAACTTCTTTTGAAACCTGATCAGCAAGCATAGCGATAGCAGGTATCTCAATCATAATTCCCAGCTTTATATTCTTGTCAAAAGGAATAGCACTTAAAGCTAATTCTTCCTTTACTTCCGTAACTATACCCTTGGCACGGCGGAAATCATCCATGCTTGACACCATCGGGAACATTATCCATAAATTTCCGTATATCGAAGCACGTAATGCAGCTCTAATCTGCGTTTTAAATATTTCTAGATTATCGAAGCACAGACGCAGTGCTCTCTTTCCCATAAATGGATTTTGCTCTTGTGGCAACTGAATGCTTTCCAATATTTTATCTCCACCTATATCCAGGGTTCTCAGTGTTACATGCCTCCCGCTGAACTGAGATAAGACCCTTTTATAGATCTCAAACTGTTCATCTTCAGAGGGAAGCTGTCTACGTCCCATATAGAGAAATTCTGTTCTGAATAAGCCTATTCCGTCTGTGTACTCAGAGTCTTTCAACTCTTCAGATGTTGCAGAACCAATATTGAGCTCCACATCAATCCGTGTCCCATCAGTACATATAGATTTCACTGTGATATAACGTTCTATTTCCTTCTTTTTCGCAAGCCACATATCACATTTTTTTATATATGATTCCACAGTCGCCTTATCGGCATTTAAAAGCAGAACTCCTTCAAAGGCATCTATTATCAATGTATCGTCATTTGCTACGAGTTGTGTTGCATTTTGTACGCATAGCAGCGGTATGCCGTAGCTTCTTGCTATTATTGCGCTATGAGATGTAACTCCTCCGATTTCAATCACAATTCCCTTTACCATGCTGCGATCAAGCATGGCAGTATCAGATGGCATCAAATCATGAGCAACAATCACTGTGGGTTTTTGCAGCATTGACAAATTATTTTCCGGAATACCCGCAAGGCAACGGAGTAGACGGTTTTGCACATCCTTTAGGTCCGCAGCTCGCTCGCAAATCAGAGTATCTTTCACTTTTCCAAGTGTTTGTATGTAATTTTCATAAGTACTATATACCGCCCATTCTTCTATGTAACCTTCACAGCATATACAATCCTTGATTTCCTCATTTATGACATCGTCGCATAATATATCTATATGTGCCAGAAAAATTGCTGCCTCATCTTCATTTGACAGATTATTATAAATACACTTCAGCTCACCGAGAGCAGTTTCCTGAGCAGTTTTGTATCGAAGCAGCGCTTTATCACATTCTCCTGGTTCGAGCATTTTTTTCTCAGGCTTGGCATCATATGGCTTGTATAAGCAAGCCTTCCCAACCGCAATGCCTTGAGCCAAAGACCTTCCCCCGTATCTCATCAGTCAGCTCCCTTCAATGAAATCAATACCAAGTCATATTATATGGTTCAATCTGTTACAAAGTATGCAGCAGCTTCATTATTGCGATTGTTTGCACAAATAATAACATCCCGATCCTTCTGTGATAATACAGCTACATTACTGGGGCCTCCTCCTTTTTCTATAATAGACTCAGTATATGTTCCGCTCATCGGGTTGTATTGTATCATCACAAGCTCGGCATTCATACGTCGAATGCCTAAAATTACTGTCGGTTTTCCCCTAAGTGACCCTGCCCAGAGAGCATGTGCAAACTCGCATTCACCAGGATATTTATAAACACCCTTATATCCTTTATCTGTCTTATGATAGATTTTCACACAGTTACCATGGAAAGGTTCAATGGTAACGATTTCGTCCTCACCATCTCCATCAAGATCATAGAATGCTGCATCACTTACAGGAACCTCCAATAAGTGATGTTTAGTCCAACCCGCATCCGGAGTCACTGGAGGTAAAACAGCATAAATACCACTTTCACATGTAAAAAAACCACACGATTTTCCATTCATACTGCCCCGCCAATATCCATGATTTTTTTCCATATCATCTAGCAGAGGTGTAATTTCCATTGAATTTTCAAGATTGTCAGGCATCACTCCCACGTATACCTTTCCGGGATCTGACCAATCCTCTCGACTTTTTTTCGATCCGCAGAGAGTCGCTGCTACAAAGTAATTAACACCACCGGATGAAAGAACATCAAAACGATGAACATAGGGCAGAGACAGAAAATCTCTTGTAACCCAACCATTTTCTTTATCTCTTCTACCCCAAACAATCTTAGCCCCTTCCGATTGAAATCCGGGAAAAAAATTCTGTATCCCTAAAAATTGACCATTCGAACCGGGTATCTCAATAATAGACATTGTTCCACCGGCACCTTCCCATACCGTTTCTCTTACTGATAAGTCAGGACCGGTATAGGCATAGCATGAACCGCCGACCTGTTCGCTGGCAAGCAATACATAAGGCACTCCGTCAATCGTCACATTACCTGTACAATAGCATCTCTCCATATCATCCAAATGCCTTTTAATTATATTCATCTCTATCACTTCTTTCTATATGTCCATATTTATTTCACAGTATATATTCAAGTAGACCAACTGCAACTCCACTTTCCTCATTACTTTGTGTTACCACAAGTGCACATTCCATCGCTCCTTGACTGCTGTTACTCATAGCAATAGGAAGTCCAACCACCGAAAACATAGATATGTCATTATCATAGTTACCGAAAGCACAAGTCTGAGCAAGCGGTATACCCAAAATATCCGCTAAACGGCGCACTCCCTCTCCCTTCGTAACACCTGGGGCGGAGACGTCCAACAAACCTGGTTCAGATGAGGTATACCATAAATCTGTGTTCTCTCTGATAAACTGCTGAGCTTCTTCAAATTGCCCTTGAACGAGTTCTTGAACCAATATTTTATCAATCTTCATGTGTTCTATACAGTTATGGCTGCTACCGAATACCCGCATAGGAATTTCCTTTTCACCCTTACTTCTTGCAATCTGATTATAAATTTGAAATCGTTTCACACGAATGCTGTTTGACGAAAAGATACATCCTTCACGAGCTAGAACGCTGTAGTCCATACCCGCATCACGGCAGAAATCTAATAAATGTATCGCATCCTCATTGTCTACCGGCTTTTCCCAAAGTGTCTTTCCGGTAACAGTATTAACTATATGAGCACCATTTGCCGCAATCAAAGGCCCTCTAATACCAGTAAGATTTACATAATGCTCTAGCATCGGAAAAATACGGCCGGTACATAACGTCACAAACACACCTTTTTTATCCGCTTCACGTATTGCAGCTTGATCGTTTAGAGATATCTCATGTTTTCCATTCAGTAATGTTCCGTCTAAATCACATACCACCAGTTTTACCCTGCTTCCAATAACCCGTGCATCTATTTGATTAACCAAGACAGTACCTCCATTTTATATCAGGATTTCATCTGTCATATATCAGTCATTCGCTTCTTGGTCAGTTTGTAAAGCATATTTGTCATGAATATGCAAAAGGTCATCAGTGCTGGAAGCATTCATAAGATCAGCAAACAGCTCTTCGTTTGAAATTACCGTAAATAGGCACTGCATATTTTTCAGATGTTCAGCAGAGTCAGTTGCAGCCAAAGTAAAAAACACAACAGCATCCTTTTCGGGATTTCCCGGATCAAAACTGACCGGCTCCTTAACTTTCATGAAAGAGACCCCTGTACCCCTTGCCCTGCTGGAACCCTCCATAGAATGCGGCATAGCAAATCCCGGCACAAGAACAATATACGGTCCATGCTTGTCTACGTTTTCAATGAGCTCATCTGCATATGCTTCATCTACAATTCCACTTTCAACAAGAGGACGACAGCTGATGCGAATAGCCTCTTGCCAGTTGTCCGCACGCTCTATAAATATACAGCGGTTTTGCTCCACAAGCTTTTTAAGCATTGTTTCCCTCCTAATACCAATCATTTATTTTATGACTGTTTTATTTATGTTTAGTTGCATTTGGTATATTACGAACGTTTTGAGTGGGTTTTAATAATTACTTCGCAATAACATTCATATTTTATTTACATTGTTCATTATATCATTCTCTATATTTATAAGCAAGTGTTTTTTCTTCCGATATTGTTGTTATAGAATATAATAGTACATAGTGAAATCAGCGGTTATATAATTATTTTACTTGACAGTCATTCAGAACGTTCGTATAATAAAGATAAAGAAATGTACGTTGTAAATAAATCGAGTACACAATGTGTTCGATGTATTATATAAGAAGGAGCATTAAAATCATCATGAAAAACAACCGTACTTTTATAGAAAACCGTCGAAAAAAAATTATCGAGGCTCTGGAGCAGCACGGATCAATTAAAGTTGAAAAACTATCTGCAGAGTTACATGCTTCTCCACTGACAATTAGACGAGACTTGGATTATCTCGAGCAACTTGGACTTGTAGAGCGCTTTTATGGAGGTGCATCCCTTAGAAAGAATCCTACAGGGCAAAGTCTTGGAGATTCTGATAACACAATGCACAAACATGCTATTGCACAGCGTGCGGCACAGTTTGTAAATGACGGCGATACTATTTTCATCAATAGCAGCTCTACCGCTCTGCTCATGCTTAAGTATATTACGGCTAAGATGGTCACCATCATCACTAACAACGGGAATGCTGTCTTTAATCACGTTCACGACAATATAACAATTGTACTGACTGGTGGTGAGCTGCGTGCTCCTAAAGAAGCTATGGTTGGCGAATTCGCATTGAATAATCTGAACCGTGTTACTGCCGTTAAATCATTTTTAGGTTGTAGCGGTCTTACCTCAGAAGAAGGCTTTACCACCGCCGCTATGCACGAGGTCGCGATTAATCAGCTTATGCTCAGCCGTGTAACTGGTGAACGCTATATCCTTGCAGACTATACTAAAATTGGCAAGAAACATAATTTTATTTCTGGTTCTCCTGACCAGATATCCTGTATCATTACAAACACAGAATCAGACAAAACTGTAATGGATTCCTTGGCAGCTCAAGGTATAAAAGTAATCCAAGTGCCTCCTTTAAAGTAGTTTGTGTAAGAATGTGGTAAGAACTTTATTATTCTTCTGGAGTACTTAAATTTCACAATTGCCCTCACGAATTGAATCTAGATATTTTCATATAAATAAGCACTTACCTAATAAGTAAGTGCTCTAATCTTCTTTTGGTGGAGATAAGGGGGATCGGCGTCTGCTCCCTTCCCTCGCATACTGCTGCCTCGCCTATCGGCTCAGCACAATTTGCTAAAAACGCCCGCACCGGGGCGTTTTCTTAACGCAAATTGCCCTCTCGGGTTCGATCCCAGTATGTATAAAAATAAAATAAGCACTTACCTAACTAGTAAGTGCTCTAATCTTCTTTTGGTGGAGATAAGGGGGATCGAACCCCTGGCCTCTTGAATGCCATTCAAGCGCGCTCCCAGCTGCGCCATACCCCCACTTGTGCTATTTTACATTTATATATTATATAGCATGCTTTCAAAAAATACAATTGGATTTTTTACTATTCCTCCAATAATTGCTCCATTTGGTCAAGTAGATTGCTGAAAAGCTTCAGGGCATTGTTTACCGGCTCTGTTGTGGACATATCCACATTGGCGATTTTCAGAAGTTCAATGGGATAATCCGAGCCGCCGCTTTTCAGGAATTTCAAATAGCGCTCCACAGCAGGCTGCCCTTCCTTTAGTATCTGCTGTGAAATGGACACTGCTGCTGAGAAGCCTGTGGCATATTTGTACACGTAGAAGCTGCTGTAGAAATGCGGTATCCTTGCCCATTCCATATCAATATAATCATCTACCACCATATCCGGTCCATAGTATTTTATATTCAGCTCCCTGTATATCGCGCTCAGCAGCTCCGCTGTCAATGCTTCTCCTGCTTCTGCCTTTTCATGGATTATCTTCTCAAATTCCGCAAACATGGTCTGCCTGTATACAGTAGTCCTGAACTGCTCCATAAAATAGTTCAGAAGATACAGCTTCTTCATTTTATCATCGGTTGTACTGAGAAGGTGGTTCATCACCAGTGCTTCATTCAGGGTAGAAGCAACTTCTGCCACAAATATCTTGTACTGGGCATATATGTATGGCTGGTTCTCATCAGAATAGTAGCTGTGCAGTGCATGACCCATTTCATGGGCGAGGGTGAACATATTGTTTAAGGTATCGGTGTGATTCAGCAGCACATATGGATGTGAGTCATAACAGCCCCACGAGTATGCTCCGCTTCTCTTTCCTTCATTTTCGTATACATCTATCCACCCCGAAGCAAAGCCCTTCTCAAGATCCTTTATGTATTCCGGTCCCAGCAGCTGCAGGCCTTCCTTTACAATTTCCTTTGCCTCCTCAAAGGAAATCTCCATTTTTGCTTCCTTTATCATCGGTACATATAAGTCGTACATATGCAGCTCATCCAGCTCCATTATCCTTTTCCTGAGCTTTACATACCTATGCATGATATGCATATTATCGTGTATAGCTTTTATTAAATTGTCATATACCGCAACAGGGATATTGTCAGCAAAAAGGGATTCCTCTCTTGCTGAATTATATTTTCTTACTCTTGAACTGAATATATTGGCCTTCACATTGGCATTCAGAAGTGCCGCGAGCGTATTCTTCTGCTTCAGGTATGTGCTGTATAAACCGTCGAAGGCTTCCTTCCTCACTCTCCTGTCGCCGCTCTCCATGAACTGTATGTATCTGCCCTTTGTAAGCTCTACTTCATTGCCCTTTTCATCCTTGATATGAGGAAACTTTATATCTGCGTTATTAAGCATGCTAAATATTGTCCCCGGAGCTTGTGCCATTTCGCCTGCCATTGCCAGTATCTGCTCTTCACTTGCGTTCAGCACATGAGGTTTCATCCTTATGATCTCATCCAGATATCTTCCGTAGAATCTTAGACCTTCACTTTCCTTAAGATACCCGCTGAGTTTATCATCAGGCATTGCAAGAATCCCAGGTACAATAAATGAATTGGCACTGCCCACAGTTACCCCAAGGGAATCCACTCGGTCGGCAAGCCCCTGGTAGAAGGAATTGGTGCTATCCTCATGGCTTCTCATATGTGCATATACATATACCTTCTCAAAAAGCCTCATCATTTCTGTGCTGAGTTCAAGGCATTGAAGAAGCTTTTCAGCACTTTCATCCATGGTATCTTTATGCGGCGGCAGATTATCAGCCAGTTCCTTAACTTTCTGATAGTCCTTCTCCCATAAATCGTTGGAAGCATATATGTCTTCAAGCTTCCATTTATACTCCTGAGCTATCTCATCCCTCTTGGGAATACCGGAACCCTTTTTCATCATAAATACTCCTCTCTCCATAAAACTAACAGTAATTTCAATCCTTAAATGCTCTCCTAATTGAGTAGTATTCGCTTCTTGGCCCGCGATTCATAACCTCGAAACCATGTAACCCCAATATCATATCACACACTTATCTCTCCACTTGCCTCTTTTCACAAAGAAGAATACTATAATGAACTGCACCGCATATGCAAATATATATGTCACCCATACCCATTGGATGTCCAGATGCATCAACTGCACAAACAGAAACAGCAGCGGTATCTGCACAAGCCAAACTGAGGCGAGTGCCCCAAGCATGGACGGAGTATTGTCCCCTGCTCCGAAAAGTATGGAGGCCAGGGATCCCGCCACGCCCAAAAATGGTGCCGCAAAGGCGAAGTATCTGAGAAATACTGTTCCAACTCTTATTATTTCTTCATCTTCTGTAAAAATATTCATTATATCGCCGGAAAATACCACAAGAATAACCCCAGCTGCTATCATAAACCCTAAAGCCATCTTGGCAGTAAGATAACCTGCCTTTTCAGCCCTCTGACAATCTCCAGAACCAAGACTCTGGCCTACAATAACACTGGTACCCATTTCCAAACCGAAAACAGGCATTGCTATAAGGTTGATTATCCTTATGCATATACCAAAAGCCGCCACAACAACAACTCCATAGGAGGCAATGAACTTCATTACCAAAAAGCTTCCCATATTCCTGAGGAGGCCTTCCAGGCCCGTTGGCAATCCTATTGACAGCAGCTTCATATCTATGGTTTTTACAAAATAGATGCCTCTCTTAAAGCCAATCTTTACGAAAGTCTTTCCTGACATCAATATATAAAGTCCTACCGCAAAAGCAGCAGTTTGGGCAATGACCGTAGCATATGCCGCTCCGGCTATCCCCATTCCCATTCCTCTGATTCCTATAACGGGTATGACATCAAATATCATTATCGGGTCCAATATCATGTTCGTTATTCCTGACAATCCCATTATATAAAGAGGTTTTCTTCCATCCCCTATACACCTTAGTGCCGTATTGACAGTGTATGAGGAGAAAGCCAGGGGAAGTGTGATCAGCCTTATTCTCCCATAGGTAATTGCAAGCTCCAGTACTTTGCTGTTCACCGCCAAAGGCCTCAATATGAACGGTATCACAAAGCTCATCACTACACCGACTATAAATGCAAGGAGGAACTTGAAGATAATGGTCTGCTCGATGGCTTCAATGGTCTTTTCCTTATTTCCGGAGCCATAGAACCTTGAAATAATGGATACCGAGCTGGTACCAATAATATCATTAACAATATTAAGTATCCACCATATTGTTGAGAATATTGTTACTGCTGCAACTGAATCAACTGATAGCTTGGCCACCCAAGCCATATCCACGATCTCGTACAGTGTTTCAAATATCATACCCAGCATTGTCGGTATTGAAAGTGTGAGTATTCCCTTCAACAGTGTATCTTGCCCTGTTTTCTGTGTCATATTAACCTCCGTTATTGCGTTGTATATTTTCTATTTTACATCTTGAAGGAGATTTTTTCTATATCTAATTTTATGAATATCTAAGTCTAGTGTTGTTGCATGATTTTGCTCAAGATTTTTGTGTTTTTACTTTATAGCTGTTCGAGGGATTCGACCCGGCAGGGGTTATATATCCGCCTTCTATTATTGAAACTCGAATCCAACCTTTGTAGAAGTAGAAAACATTTTCCCGCCTCGTTATAATATGAGTGTATACAGTAATAATATTACAGATGATAAGCTGTTAAAATTCAAATACAGGAGGATATTATGAAAGAAGCTATAATCAGGGAAATCCAAGGAATGAAAGACCAATTATGCGAGATCAGTGATTTCATATGCAACAATCCTGAAATGGGGAACCACGAATTCAAAGCTGCTGAAAAACTTACTGATTTTCTCAGAGAGAAAGGTTTTTCTGTTGAAACAGGTATTGTAGATCGTCCCACTGCTTTCAAGGGGGTCTATGACAGTAGGAAGCCGGGCCCTTCAATAGCCTTTTTGTGCGAATATGATGCTCTGCCCGGAATAGGCCATGGATGCGGTCACAATATGATTGGGACAATGAGCTGCGGTGCCGCTGCAGGACTCACTAAGTTCCTGTCCGAGACCGGAGGGAGCATAGTCGTCCTTGGCACCCCGGCGGAGGAAACAGATGGCGCAAAGGTTGACATGGCGGAAAAAGGAGTTTTTGAGGGCATAGACGCCGCCATGATATTGCACCCCAATGACAAGACCTATGCAAGCGGCAGTTCTCTTGCAATGGAGGCGCTGCAGTTTGACTTCAGCGGCAAAGCCAGTCATGCGGCCTCCTCACCCCATGAGGGGATAAACGCATTGGATGCGGTTATTCTCACCTTCAACGGTATAAATACCTTGAGGCAGCATGTTACTTCAGATGTTCGAGTACACGGTATAATCAAGGAAGGCGGTAAAGCTGCAAATGTAGTACCCGACAAGGCTATTGCTCAATTCTATGTCAGAGCCGGGAAAAAGAAGTATCTGCAGGAAGTATCCGAAAGAGTTAAAAATATAGCCCGGGGAGCAGCACTTATGACAGGGGCTGGTCTTGAAATTAGCAACTATGAGATATCCTACGACGATATGAACACCAATGAAAACCTGTCCAAAGCGTTTATTGATAACCTCAAGCTTGCAGGCATCAGCGATATAACCAGTGAGAGATCAGGCTTCGGATCGATAGACATGGGTAATGTAAGCTATGTGGCCCCTGCTATCCATCCATATATATCAATATCAGATGAAAAACTTGTTGGCCATACTGAGGAGTTCAGAAATGCCACCCTGACAGACAGGGCACACGATGCGCTGGTAAAAGGCTCCTGTGCACTTGCCCTTACAGGCTATGATGTATTGACAGACAAGGAGCTTCTAAAACGCATAAAAGATGAATTCGCAGCTATAGAAAAATAATACAGCGGCAACGCAAGTATGTAATACCCGTAACCAGCATTATGTTACAATTTGTATACAACAGCCTGGGGATTTTATGATAAAATACTTATAGAATGCGTTATATAAAAAACTTAGGCGGGTGATATTATTGAAGGTACTCATAGTTGACGACGAACCGGCTATCGTGGATCTGATAAAGATTAACCTTGAACTGGAAGGCTTCGATACATGTGTATGCTATACAGGACAGCAAGTATTAAAAACAGCTCCTATATACGCTCCCGATATCATACTCCTTGATATCATGCTTCCTGACATCAACGGCTTTGAAGTATGCAAGAGTCTTCAAAGTCTCAGCATACCCATAATAATGCTCACCGCTAAGAATGATATCAAAGACAAGCTGTTCGGCTTGGAACTGGGTGCCGATGATTATATTACAAAACCCTTCGACAGCAGGGAACTGACCGCAAGGATAAAAACCGTACTCCGTAGAATTGACAAATCAGCAAATAAAGAAGACACCAATATCCAGCTGGGCCCCATAATGATTAATACTGATGAAAGACAGGTGTATATTGACGGTGATGAGGTCATACTCACACCCAAGGAGTATGACCTGCTTCTGATATTATGCGAAAATCAGAGAAAGGTCTTTTCAAGGGAAAACCTTTTAGAGCTTGTCTGGAAGTTTGAGTATATTGGTGACAGCCGTACTGTGGACATGCATGTGCAGCGTCTGAGGAAAAAACTTGGAAAGTACAATTTCTTTATAAAGACCGTATTCGGCATTGGCTATAAATTCGAGGTACAGGTATGAAGTTAAAGCACAAGATCATAGCACTTAATATGGGTGCTCTTTTTTTCATCCTTATAATTCTGGGAACAATAATCACGGATATAACAGACAATTATAATCTCAGAACCACTCTGCGCTATCTGGAGAATCAGGGCAACTACTCTGCAATATATATAGAGCAATATGCCCTAAGTAAAGCTCCTAACGACTTTGAGGTTCCCTCTGTGATGAACACCAGTGCCAACTATCTGGCGGCAGTCCTTAAGGATCTGGTCAAATGCAGGGTTCAGATATATAACGGAGAACAGCTCCTGGGGGATTCTGAAGAAATAACAGGCTTCACCGGATCAATAAGACCGGAAATACAGGAGACTTTTAAGAAGAATAAAGCATACATGATTACAACCGGCAAGAGCAGGACATTCTATTATGCGGTACCCGTAAACATAAGCAACCGTTACACCTACTCCCTTGGATTTATTTATGATCTCACAGAGGCTGACAATATGAAGAACAATACCATAAAAATGTTTGCCTTTACAGGTGTCTTCCTATCAATATTCATGATGCTGGGCAGCACAGTCATATCAAACAGGCTTACTAATCCGATAAAGATGCTGAACGAAGCAACAAAGCAGTTTTCACAAGGAAACTTTGAGAGTCGTGCAAATGTATCTACAAAAGACGAGGTGGGTGAGCTTTCAGTTACCTTCAATTCTATGGCCGACAGTATCAAGGACATGATAGGAAAGCTCAACTATGAAAAGGAAAAGCAGAAGTACTTCTTCGACAACTTCACCCATGAGATACGTACTCCCCTTACCACTATCCTTGGTTACACCGAGCTGCTGTGGAAAACCGATGATGAGACTGTAAGGGACAAGAGCCTTTTCTATATCACCTCAGAGGGCAAGCGTATGCTGAAAATGATGGAGAGACTTCTTGAGCTTTCAAAGCTGAAGAATTACAGCTTTGAAGTGAACAAAACCGAAGCAAACCTAAAGAAGCTCATAGAGGATGCATGTGACTCAATGCACTACAAGATGAAAAGATACAACACAACCTGCAGGCAAGATCTGGAGGACATCAACGGTAAGGTCGATCCCGATCTGTTCAAGCAGGTGGTAATAAATATAATTGATAATTCCATAAAGTACAGCAAATCCCCGGTCATTGACATATCCCTGAAGGAAGAAGACGGGATAAGGCTGGAGATCACCGACTATGGCTGTGGTATGGACCAAGATAATCTCAAGAATATATTTGAACCGTACTACACCGTTGACCAATCCAGAAACAGCCATAATGAAGGCTGGGGTTTGGGCTTGTCCATTGTCAAGGAGATAATTGATAAGCATGGTGGAAACATAGAAATAGACAGTGCACCCGGTAAAGGCACAAAGATCATAATCATTTTGATCTGATTCAAATTCCTTTTTTGGAGGATAACAATGAAAAAAACAGTCTTGATACTTTTAATATTAGCATTAATGCTGTCTGGCTGTACCATAAAGCAGGGACAGCTGGTTGTCATCGAGGACAAAACAAGTACCGAAGCTCTTCAGGGCAAAAATCCCTATGAGCATTTGAATGTTGAAACACGTAATTTCCCCATAGAGAAATATGCTGAGGCTATTTCCAAGATCGACCCCGACTTAAAGCCTCTTTCAGTATCACCTGACTACAGCATAGTACTGGCGTTCAAAAACACCGGAAGTCAGGCTGCTGATGACTTCAACAGAAGGACAGTAGTAGGTAATATGGTCCAGGAGATAAACCTATATGCTGTTTCCACTGAAAAAGGAGAAAGCAGGAACCTTGGAAAATTCCTCTCACTGAAAGACTTCCGCTGGGATGAAACCGGAATGTCCGTAGCCTTTATAGATGGAGTCAGCAATATTTTCATATATAGCAGTGTAACAGGACAGGTTCAAAGGCTGGTTACCGCTGAGAAGTGGAATTCTTACAATACACTGAGCTGGTCAAAGGATTCCAGAAGATTGATAATAAATTCCCGTATGGAATTTGACATTGCTTCAAGGGAATTCATATCAATAGCCGTAGACAGCTATACCCCCTTCATAAAAAGCAAGTTCAGTGAAAACAGCTATATAGTCCAAATGAAGAATAACGAATACAATGATATGATAGCCTTCTATGATTTCAGCAGTAAGAGCTTTACCAGCATTGCCAACGGAATGTATGTTGATTCTGATAACTTGAATGTACTTTATACCAGAGACTACATGAGCGGTCTGAGTATTGTCAATCTCAAGACCTTGGAAAGTAAATCAATAGAAAACGGATCCATATACTGCTCTTACATAATGAAATCTACAGGAGATGTACTTTATACCACGATAAACAATGACCTTGACAGTCCCTACCGGTATCTGCTGGTGAAGGCGAATCCTGAAACAATGACAAAAGCAACCATAAAACTAAGCACTCCGACCTTTTATATGAGTCCTGCAGAGGATAAGCTGTTCTTCGTAAGCAGCTACAGCAACAATGAAATAGAAGTTGGAATAAAGGACTTGAGCATACAACAGAATGAGACCGTCAGCGACGATCCTGACATGTACGGCATAAAGACCACTCTTCTCAAGATGTTCCAACTGGACTACAAATTTAATGATACTTACGAGAAGTATGAAGCCAAAGCAAAGGAGATATATATCAACACCTACGATCCTATTTCTCAGGAAGCACTGGAAAACAAGCTGGTCGACTTTAAGAGATTCAATATGCCTATACCTACCCACCAACGGGAGGATCATATACCTCCGGCGATATACTTTGATAAGCTGGAGGTCAAAGTCACAAAAGCTTCAGTGAACTTAGCCCTATATTATATAAACTCAGTGGAGCTGATAAAGAAATCTGATGGATGGTATATCACAGGATTCTCAACCCATCCTGATTCCAAAGAAATAGATGATATCACAGCTATAGTGAAAAAACACCTTAATGATATAAAGTATAAAAACCGTGACGAAGCCATGAAGTTCTGGATAGCAAAAGAAGATAATGATTATAGGGCTGGACAGAGGAAGATTGTTGAGGATCTGATGAGGGAAGCCGACAGACTTACCTTTGAGATCGGTGAGATTGAGTTCTGGTCCCTAAGCGATCCCCACAGGGCGGAAAGTTCCGAAAGATCTACTTATGCAAAAGTGAAAATCATAATTCACGGCGATAAAAATCCTACTAAATACAAGCTTGTTCTTTCCAGACAATACAGGCAGCATTTTGAAATAGACAGCTGGAACACCGACCCACTGAGTATATCACAGTTGTTCTGATTGCAGGCAGATATATAGTATATTAATTGACTTATATTTCAAAAAGGTGCAGGCAAAATGTCTGCACCTTTTTAGTAAATCTGCATTTCTTGGGTATGCTATAACTGAGGTGAAGAAAATGTATCGTGAAAGTGACGGCAGAAAACACAGCGCAACAATAATTCCAATTCAGAATATGGTAAACGGCGGCGGAGTCATATTCTTCGGTGAAGATTCAGGATTCATCGATGATCCGGAATATAACCAGGAACTCCGTGAAGAAACGAAGCGCAAGCTGTCCAGATAGTATTTCCGACCTCAGCATCCTGCGGCAATGGGTGTTTTCCCTTGCCACAGGACAACATCCAGTACATAAATAAATCCTTGATTTCTGATAAGTATCACCACGGAACCTTACTATCCTCGTCCCCTCTTAGGATTGGCAGCAATCTGGACTTTAACGGCTCAGGCACATTTTTCAATTTATAGCCGTCCACCTTTGATATCAGAGATGTACCCACCTTCAGCTTTTCTGCAAGCTCCTTCACTGTATAGCCACGCCCCATGCGAAGCTCTTTTACGGTTTTATTGTTAATTCCAAAATTAAAAAACATAGCT
>JAWLHF010000031.1:0-31969 GCA_041690515.1 Clostridiaceae bacterium
AAACTATAGTTGATTCACATTAAATCAAACGAGGTGAAAAGCTATGCCCCACAAAACGGATAAAAAAACCGCCATAATGAATCCTACAGCGGAGCAGCCCATTACAGACTATGAAATGGTCATGGCAAAGATTGAGCATGATGCACATAAGGGTTATAAAGGCATAGAAAACGTCGCATTGGAAAATGAACATATCAAAAAGCATGATACAGATGAGGTGCAGCCATGAAGATAATAGATGATACTTATAATGGAAAGAAATATCCTATTATCGAAAGGGAATACAATGCCTATTATTTCCCGGATAACTTCAATCCCGATGATGAAGAATACCAGGCAGAAGGATTGGTAGACTCCTATTTCAATCACCACATGGTCAAAGTTTATAATAGGGCGGATCCTAAGTAAAAAGAAAGTGTTGATAAAAGCATAGGTGAATTATATCTGATAGTTGATATAATTCACCTATGCTATGAAAGAAGGACGGCCATTGGCGGCCCCTACACGTTGTCTGCTTCTCCGTTTATGCTTATTCTTACTTTTCTTAATGGGATGTCCTTGCCTGACATCTGGACCGCAGCTTCCGCTGCCCTTACAATGCCTCCGCAGCATGGAACCTCCATGAATGCTACGGTCACACTGTTGATATTGTTGTTCTTCACTATACCTGTGAGCTTTTCTACATAGTAGCCAATATCATCAAGCTTGGGGCAGCCTACTACAACTTTTTTACCCTTTAGTAAGTCCAAATGGTAGTTGGGATATGCAAAAGGCACACAGTCAGCAGTTATCAAAAGATCGGCGTTCTCAAAATATGGCGCTCTTTCCGGTACCAGCATCAGCTGTACAGGCCACTGAGACAGCTGGGGCTTGATCTTTACTTCTATATCCCCTGATGATACTGCTGCCGCTTTTGCTTCATTGTTCTGTCTATTTATCTCCATTGCCCTGCTTCCCGGACATCCGCCGCCGTGATGGTGCTGCCCATGTCCATGGGATGTGTGACATCCATGTTCTTCCTTCTTGCTGAGATGCTCATGTACAGCAGCCTCATCAAACTCATCAGCTTCTCTCTCTGTTATGGTTATAGCTCCCTGAGGACATTCCCCCAGACAAGCTCCGAGGCCGTCGCAAAGATTGTCCGCTATGAGCTTTGCCTTTCCGTCTATTATCTTTATTGCACCTTCAGCGCAGTTTGGCACGCAGAGACCGCAGCCATTGCACTTATCTTCATCGATGTGTACTATTTTTCTTATTGCCATTTTATTTATACCTCCTACGTAATGTTTTGCCCTTATAAATTCCGTTTATGGCTCCCTTTGGGGGAACATTTGGATAGAACAAAGGTACATGGAATTTTTTATGGAAAAACATTATTCCTTTTTAATTATTTTATTTCTCGTTTCTTTGATTTTATTATACAAGAACAAAAGATTGTTGAATGTGATTTATATCACTAAAACAGCATTACTTAATCACTATTTGCTATACAGAACTGAGTGGAATATCTTAAGATCCTTCGGTCATTCCTCCCTCAGGATGACATCTTTACTTTCATTGCAATGACATAT
Organism: Clostridiaceae bacterium; assembly: GCA_041690515.1. Taxonomy (GTDB): domain Bacteria; phylum Bacillota; class Clostridia; order Lutisporales; family Lutisporaceae; genus BRH-c25. Next base: position 1,572 of record JAWLHF010000031.1, read on the forward strand.
ATAATAAAAATCCCACTGACAGCTGTGAGTCAGCAGGATTCTGCGGGGGAAAATCAAAACTCTCCTATATCTCTTCTATAATGGGCTTTTTCAAATTCAATTTCCTGAATAGCTTTATATACCTTTTCCTTTGCCAGTTCAAAGTTCTTCTCCATTGCGCTGACCACAAGGACTCTTCCTCCTGCTGTCACTGTTTTGTCAGAAGTTTTTTTAGTGCCTGCATGAAAGACTATGACATCCTCTTTTTTTACTGCCTCATCTATTCCTCTTATCTCATGACCCTTTTCATAATGCTCCGGATATCCTCCAGAAGCCATTACCACGCAGACAGCTTGTTCCTCACTCCACTCAATCCTCTGATCCTCAAGCTTTTCATCAATTACTGCATTCATTATCTCAACCAAGTCTGACTTGAGCCTTGGGAGTACCACCTCTGTCTCCGGATCGCCAAACCTTGCATTGTATTCCAGCAGCTTGGGACCTTTCTCTGTAAGCATCAGTCCAAAGTACAGCACACCTTTGTAATATATTCCCTCTGAACGAAGTGCATCCACAGTACGCTGTATAATATCCCCTTCTGCAATTGCAGCAATCTCTTCATTATAATAGAATGCCGGAGATACTGCGCCCATTCCGCCTGTGTTGAGTCCCAGGTCATTGTCCAGAGCTCTTTTGTAATCTTGGGCGCTTACCATAGGTACAGCAGTCCTGCCATCTACAAAAGCCAGTATCGAGGCTTCCCTGCCGGCAAGATACTCCTCAACAACTATCCTGCAGCCTGCTTCTCCAAACTTCCTACCGGTCAGCATATCGTCGATTGCCTCAAAGGCCTCCGGCCTGTCCTTTGCTATTATTACTCCTTTTCCCGCTGCAAGCCCGTCAGCTTTTATCACTACAGGATAGCCGAAGCCATCTATCTCCTGCTTCGCTTTTTCAGGGTCATAGTATATCTTATAGGACGCAGTAGGTATCTTGTTCCTTATCATAAAATCCTTCGAAAAAGCTTTGCTGCTCTCCAGCATGGCCCCCTTTATATTGGGTCCGAATATCCTTAGTCCGTTCCTTTCAAACATGTCTACTATTCCAAGGCTTAAAGGAGCCTCAGGACCTACTACCGTAAGATCTATCTTGTTGTTCTTTGCAAATTCCAGAAGCCTTTCCAGGTCATCAGACTGAATATCCACACATTCAGCAAGCTCATTTATTCCGCCGTTTCCCGGCGCACAGTAGACCTTGTCAACCAACTTGCTCTGGGATATCTTCCATACTATGGCATGCTCCCTTCCGCCGCTTCCTATCACAAGTACCCTCATCACATCACCGCCTTAATGCTTAAAGTGTCTCATCCCGGTAAATATCATTGCAATCCCTGCCTTGTTGCATTCATCGACGGATTCCTGATCCCTTACGGAACCGCCGGGCTGGATAATTGCCGCTATACCTGCCTTAGCTGCCGCTTCAACCACATCTCCAAAGGGGAAGAAAGCATCTGAAGCTATCACCGCTCCTCTGGACTTATCTCCTGAGCGTTCCAGGCTCATATCCGCAGCCCATATCCTGTTTGTCTGACCAGGGCCTATCCCCAGCGTCATCCCATCCTTAGCAACTACAATAGCATTGGACTTGACATGCTTCACAACCTTCCATGCAAAAAGCATGTCTTTCATTTCCTTTTCTGTAGGCTTTTTGTCTGTGACATGCTTAATATCAGCCATGTCAAAGTCCAGAAGGTCTGCATCCTGTATAAGAAGGCCGCCGCCTACTTTTTTGATGTCTATATCTGTCTCAGCTTTGCGTCCTATATCCTCAAGCTGCATTATTCTTATATTCTTCTTGCCCTTTATTATATCCAGAGCTGCATCCGAATAAGAGGGGGCAATCACTATTTCCAGAAATATCTTGCTTAGCTCCAAAGCGGTTTTTTCATCAACTTCCCTGTTTAAGGCAACTATCCCTCCGAATATGGATACCGGATCCCCTTCATAAGCTTTCATATATGCCTCGTATATACTGCTGCCAATACCTACTCCGCAAGGATTGGCATGCTTCAGTGCAACAGCTGCCGGTTCGCCGAATTCCTTTAAGGTCGCCAAAGCAGCATTCACATCGTTAATATTATTAAAGGAAAGCTCCTTACCGTGGAGCTGCGCTGCAGCTGCGAGACTCCCTGCTGCAGGCTTCATTTCCCTGTAATATGCCGCCGCCTGATGGGGGTTTTCCCCGTATCTAAGGTTCTGTACTTTCTCAAAGGTCATATTCACAGTATCAGGATATCGAGGCATTCCCGCCTTTTCCCAAAGATAATTCCCGATCAGTGTGTCATAGCTTGCAGTATGAGAGAAAACCTTGGCAGCAAGCTCAAATCTTGTTGCCTCCGACGTATCTCCTTTATCTCTGATCTCCTCCAATACTTTGCCATAATCAGAAGGATCGACAACTACAGTCACATACCTGTGGTTCTTTGCTGCTGCTCTGAGCATAGAAGGTCCTCCAATATCAATGTTCTCTATTGCTTCAGAAAGCTGAACTCCTTCTTTTTCTATGGTTTTTCTGAAGGGATAGAGATTGACGACCACCAGATCTATGGTTCCAATTCCAAGCTCTTTCAGCTTGTTCATATGCTCCGTATTGTCTCTTACTGCCAAAAGCCCTCCGTGAATATTGGGATGCAGTGTCTTCACCCGTCCGTCCAGACACTCCGGATAACCGGTGATATCGGATATTCCTATAACCTTTATACCTGATTCCTCTATGGCTTTTGCCGTACCTCCCGTTGAGATTATCTCGATTCCCAGATTCACAAGTTCCTTTGCAAAATCAACGATTCCGGTCTTATCCGATACGCTTATCAGAGCTCTTCTTATCATACCAGCATCACACCTCTTCCTTCAATATTGTCACCTTGCGGCCTTCTATCCGGAGTTTCCCCCGGCAATACAAACTTACCGCCGACCGCAGTATCCTGTGCTCCACCTCAAGGACCCTCTCAGCCAGAGTCTCAGGGGTATCCTCGGTATATACAGGCACCGGCTCCTGGATTATGATTGGTCCGCTGTCGGTACCCTCATCAACAAAATGCACAGTTGCTCCCGATACTTTTACGCCATACTCAACTGCCGCTTTATGCACCTTTTCTCCATAGAAGCCCTTTCCGCAAAAAGCAGGTATCAGAGAGGGATGTATGTTCATCATCCTTCCCTGGTATTCCTTTACAAGGTCTCTGTCAAGTATGGTCAGGAAGCCTGCGAGGATCACCAGTTCCGCACCTGAGTCCCTAAGTTCCTGTCCCAGTCTCTCTGCGCAATGCTTCCTGTCAATGTAAACAGCTTTTATTCCGTTTTTTCTTGCCCTTTCCAAAGCGTAGGCGTTTTCCCGGTCAGATATAACTACTGATATCTCCCCGTTGATGCTGCCCTTCTGTATAGAGTCGATAAGCACCTGCAGGTTGGTTCCGCCTCCGGATACCAGGACAGCTATCCTTACCTTCCGCAAAGTTCTATACCCCCTTCACCTTTGACGACACTTCCTATGATATATGCTTTTTCTCCCATATCCTCAAGAGTTCCAAGAATACTCTCCGCTTCACTGCTGTTAACTGCGAGAACCATTCCGATACCCATATTGAAGGTATTGAACATTTCCTTTTCCTCAATATTGCCCAATCTCTGCATCAGTGTGAAAACAGGAGGTATCTCCCAGCTTCCATGGTTGATTACAGCCTTTAGGCCCGAGGGAATGGTTCTTGGAATATTCTCCACAAAACCCCCTCCGGTAATATGGGCTATGCCGTTTATTTGGTGCTTTTCCGTCAACGCTTGTACTGTTTTTACATATATTTTTGTCGGTTTCAGCAATTCCTCTCCAAGGGTGCCTTCAAGCTCATCAAATCTGCTGTTGATATCATAATCATTGACCTCAAAGAAAAGCTTCCGCACCAGAGAATAACCGTTGCTGTGTATGCCGCTGGAGGCTATTCCTATAAGGGTATCCCCCTCGCTGACCTTTGAACCGTTGATCACTTCATCCTTATCGACTATACCTACAGCAAAGCCGGCAAGGTCATATTCCCCTTCCTTATAAAACCCAGGCATCTCTGCTGTTTCTCCTCCGATCAAAGCGCAGCCTGCTTCAACACAGCCGTCGCATATGCCCTTCACTATATCAGCAGCTGCCTTGGGCTCCAGTCTTCCGGTGCCTATATAGTCAAGAAAGAACAAAGGCTTTGCCCCATGACAGGCAACATCATTGACACACATTGCCACACAGTCTATTCCTATAGTATCGTGCTTTCCTGTCATAAAAGCAATCTGAAGCTTGGTTCCCACTCCATCGGTTCCCGATACCAGTATGGGATTCTTATATTTTTCTTTCGCTATTTCGAAGAAGCCTCCAAAGCTGCCCAGATCACCAAGGACTCCGGGTATCATGGTCCTCTTTGTATGCTCCTTCATAAGCTTAACAGCTTCATAACCTGCCTCAACATCTACTCCTGCCGCTTTGTATGTCAACCTTTCATCCATCGGATCACACCTCTGTTTCTTATTTCTTTCTTTCTTCATCTATATCAAAACCACATACTTTGGGAATATCCATGGGATATTTGCCGCAAAAACATGCTGTACAAAAACCCTCGCCGCTGCTTCCCACTGATTCCAGCAGGCCTTCTGTGCTCAGATAACCCAAGCTGTCTGCACCTATCTTTTTCTTTATTGCTTCTATACGGTCTGATGCACCTGCCAGTTCCTTCCTGGTAGGAGTATCTATGCCGAAATAACAGGAATGGGTCACCACAGGAGAGCTGACTCTGACATGGACCTCCTTTGCTCCGGCATCCTTGAGAGCCTGAACAATCTTCCTGCTGGTAGTTCCCCTCACTATACTGTCATCCACCATTACCACGCGTTTTCCTTCAATATTCGCCCTTAGAGGGTTCAGCTTAAGAGCCACCCCTATTTCCCTGCTTACCTGTGAGGGCTGTATGAATGTCCTTCCGATATATCTGTTCTTTATCAGGCCTACTGCATAAGGAATACCTGACTGCTGCGCATAACCTACTGCAGCAGGAGTCCCGGAATCAGGCACGCATATGACCACATCCGCATCTGCCGGCTGTTCCTTTGCCAATATCCTGCCCGTCTTTTCCCTTGCATGATAAACGCTTATACCGTCCATTACACTGTCCGGCCTTGCAAAATAGACATACTCAAATATGCAGGATGCTTTTTTCGCAGCTGTCCTGCAGCGCAGGCTCCTCATTCCGCTTTCATCTATGATCACTATCTCACCGGGCTCAACATCCCTTACAAAGGCTGCACCTATGGTATCAAGGGCACAGGTCTCGGAAGCCAATACAAAACCGTTGCCCCTCCTGCCTATTACCAAAGGTCTCAGTCCATGACTGTCCCTTACTCCGATAAGCTTGTCGTCAGTCATTATTGTAAGTGCATAGGAGCCTTTTATTATATCCATGGTGTCCAGTATGGCATCCTCTATGCCGTTTTTGTAATTCCTGGCTATAAGGCCTGCTATTACCTCACTATCTATAGTGGTGGTAAAGATCATCCCCTGATCCTCCAACTGCTCCCTTACCTCTTCTGCATTTACCAGATTGCCGTTATGGGCTACAGCAATATTCCCCCTCTTGTATTTGACCAGAAGGGGCTGGGCATTTGCCGCAAAGCTCTCCCCTGTAGTGGAGTACCTTACATGGCCTATACTTATGTCTCCCTTTAAAAGGTTCAGTATCTTGTCATCAAAAACCTCGGATACCAGACCCATTTCCTTGTAGCAGGTTATCATTCCATCCCTGTTCACAGCTATTCCGGCGCTTTCCTGGCCTCTGTGCTGCAAGGCTATGAGTCCGTAGTATGTGAGACTTTCTATTTCCATATTGCCTTTATCATATATGCCGATGATTCCGCATTCTTCCTTGAGCTTGTCATCCTTTTCAAATATATCATTATACATGGCTTATCTCCTATATATATGATCTTGGGTTGGTTTCGTATTTTTTGCTTCGTGCTTCGTGCTTCGTGCTTCGTGCTTCGTGCTTCGTGCTTCGTGCTTTGGGTATGCCTTCGAAGTTTTTCGGACGACCGGTGGTCGCCCCTACGCACCGTAAAAACCTGAAATCCCGGAACCTCAACCCTTAGCTTAGTCTTTTTACTACTTCCATGTAGCCTTCTTCCACTTTACCCAGGTCTCTTCTGAAACGGTCCTTGTCCAGCTTTTCGTGGGTGTCGGCATCCCAGAGTCTGCAGGTGTCAGGTGATATTTCGTCAGCCAGTATTATTTTTCCGTCAGGTGTCTTCCCAAATTCAAGTTTGAAGTCCACAAGTATGATTCCTTTAGAAAGCATATACTCGGATAATACCTCATTCACCTTAAAAGCCATTTTTGTTATCTCTTCTACTTCCTTTTCGGTAGCTATCCCCATCGCCTTTATATGATAGTCATTTATCATCGGATCTCCAAGAGCATCATCCTTGTAGCAGAATTCAAGAACAGTGGAGTTCAGCTTCAGCCCTTCCTCCAAACCGAGTCTCTTCGAAAGAGAGCCTGCTGCATAGTTCCTGACCAACACTTCCAACGGTACGATCTTCACTCTCTTAACCAGTACTTCCCTGTCATTGAGCTTCTCAACCTGATGAGTCTCAACGCCCTTTTCCTCAAGAAGCTTGAAGAGCCTTGCAGATATCTCGTTGTTCATGACCCCTTTGTTTACTATTGTTCCTTTTTTAAGTCCGTTGAATGCTGTTGCATCATCCTTATACTCAACTATATAGTATCTCTCATCTTCAGTCTTATAGACTTTTTTCGCCTTACCCTCATACAGCATATCCAGCTTTTCCATCAGAAAACCTCCCTTTTGATCTTTTCATCCTTCTTTATGACATCCTGTTCCATTTTTTCTTTATATGCTTTAAGCTTATCTCTCAGAAAACCGTATTTCACAGATAATATCTGAACTGCCAGAAGCCCTGCATTTTCAGCTCCGTCTACCGCAACTGTCGCCACCGGTATACCTGAAGGCATCTGTACAATCGAAAGCAGAGAATCCAATCCGTCTAATGTAGAGGACTTTATAGGTATGCCAATTACAGGCAGTGTCGTAAATGCAGCTAGTACACCGGGCAGGTGAGCCGCCTTTCCAGCTGCTGCAATAATCACTTCAAAACCGTTTTTTTCTGCATTCCTTGCGTACTCTGCCGCCCTATCAGGTGTCCTGTGTGCGGACATTACATTAACCTCAAAATCAACTTCAAAGGCCTTTAAAATGTCAATAGCCTTCCTTACCACCGGCAAATCCGAGTCGCTGCCCATAATAACCGCAGCCTTTGGTTTATCACTTGACACAAGTATCTCTCCTTTCATTGAATAGCATTTCTATCATGGTTATCAGCCGAAGTATTCCACTCCTGCTGCAAATAGCCCTTGTTCTTTTTCTCCGGGTACATTCTTGCATACATTTATACCAACTCGTTCAGAGTGCCCCATCTTTCCTAATATTCTTCCGTCAGGACTTGTTATCCCTTCAACAGCTTCTATAGACCCGTTAGGGTTATATCCTGCATATTGTGTTGCGATCTGACCCTTCTTTATCAGCTCCGCCACCGCTTCCCCGCCAGCTGCGAATCTTCCTTCCCCATGAGAAATAGCAATGGTGTGTACATCTCCAACCTTTGATTTGCTGAACCATGGAGACAATGTTGACACTACCCTGGTCTTGACCATACACGACACATGGCGGCCAATCCTGTTGTAAGTAAGGGTAGGTGAGCTTTCATCAATGTCCCTGATCTCCCCATAGGGCAGAAGTCCAAGTTTGATAAGGGCCTGAAAGCCGTTGCATATTCCCAGCATCAGTCCGTCTCTTTCCTTTAGAAGCCTCATCACCGCTTCCTTCACTTCAGGATTTCTAAAAACCGTTGCTATGAATTTCCCTGAGCCTTCCGGTTCATCACCGCTGCTGAAGCCGCCAGGCAACGCTATTATCTGAGAATTGTCAATGGACTTTACCATTCCCTTTATGGAGGCTTCTATATCTGAAGGTGTTATATTCTTAAATATGAAAAGCTCTGTTTTGCCCCCGGCTTTTTCAAAAGCCCTTGCAGTGTCATACTCGCAATTAGTACCGGGAAACACAGGTATGAATATCCTTGGTTTTGCAATTTTCACTGAGGGCTTGGCAGTATTCCTGCAGTCACAATATATATTCTGCAGCTTTTCCTCCATGTCCTCCGTAACTGTAGGAAATATCCTCTCCAGTGGGGTTTTCCATTCCACCAAGGCTCCTTCAAGCTCTATATCAACTTCGCCAATACTTATTGTCCTTCTGCTGTGGGTATGGCCTAATATTTCATAGGGCAAATCCCCAAACAGGCTATCAAGATCATGTGATGCATCAAGCTCCAGAATGATAGATCCATAATCCGGTGTGAAGAGCTTTTCTTCATCATAGCCCTTTTGAAAATCAAAGCCCAGCATGTTGCCGAAACACATCTTGCTGATTGCTGCCGCCGTACCGCCTGTTTTCACAGTTCCCGAAGCTAACACCGCTCCTTTATTTATCAGCTGGTATACCCTTTTATATATCTTATGGAGCTTTTCAAAATCAGGCATATCAAGAGCATCTCTCTCAGCCCTGAGGAGCACCACAGTACTCCCGGCCTTTTTGAACTCCTGGGATACTATCTTGTCTGCCTCTGCCACATCTACAGCAAAAGCGACCAAGGTTGGAGGAACATTTATATCCTTAAAGGTACCCGACATGCTGTCCTTTCCGCCTATAGCCGGAATCCCCAGCCTCATCTGGGCATAGAAAGCACCCAGAAGTGCGCCGGTAGGCTTTCCCCACTTCTCCGGGTCCTTGCCAAGCTTTTCAAAATATTCCTGCAGGGTCAGCCTGATCTTGGCATAATCCCCTCCAAGAGCCGCAATCTTTGCTACTGCCTCTACCACTGCATATACTGCTCCGTGAAAAGGGCTCCATTTTGCCAGCTTTGGGTTGTAGCCATAAGTCATCACTGTTGCTGTATTTGTTTCTCCTTCCGCTACCGGCAGCTTCATTGCCAATCCTTCAGCGGGGGTCTCCTGGTACTCACCGCCAAAGGGCATAAGTACCGTCCCGCTGCCGATGGTGCTGTCAAATCTCTCCACCAAACCCTTCTGGCTGCACACATTGAGATCCTTTAAATTATGCAGCCACTTCTCCTTAATGCTCTTAAAACCGGCATCATTTATCTGCTGATCTTCAAAGAAACTTATAGCTTCAGGCGCTTTCACCACAGCTTGGGTGTGCTGCTTGACACCATTGGTATTCAAAAAATCACGGCTGATATCCACTATAGTCTCTCCCAGCCACTGCATTTTCAATCTGCTGTCATCGGTCACTCTTGCAACTACCACTGCCTCCAGGTTTTCTTCTTTTGCATGATCGATGAGCCTTTCTGCGTCAGAAGCAGCAACAAGCACAGCCATCCTCTCCTGTGATTCGGATATGGCAAGCTCTGTACCGTCAAGACCCTCATATTTCTTTAAGACTTTATCAAGATCAATAAAAAGACCCTCTGCAAGTTCTCCAATTGCCACGGAAACACCGCCGGCACCGAAATCGTTGCACTTCTTTATGAGTCTGCTGACTGAAGGCTTCCTAAACAGCCTCTGTATTTTTCTCTCAGTAGGTGCATTACCCTTCTGGACTTCTGCGCCACAGCTCTGTATCGATTCTTCGGTATGCTCCTTTGAAGAACCTGTCGCACCGCCGCAGCCATCCCTTCCTGTCCTTCCCCCCAGAAGTACGATCACATCACCCTCTACCGGTGTCTCCCTTACTACATTACGTCTTGGGGCTGCACCTATTACAGCACCAATCTCCATTCTCTTTGCTGCAAAATCCTCATGATAGACTTCAGCCACATGACCTGTTGCAAGGCCTATCTGATTGCCATAAGAACTATATCCCGCAGCAGCTCCTGTTGTGATCTTCCTCTGTGGCAGCTTTCCTGGCAGCGTATCTTCTATGCTTGTTCTTGGATCAGCACTTCCTGTCACTCTCATAGCTCCGTATACATAGGATCTCCCCGAAAGAGGGTCTCTTATTGCTCCGCCCAGACAGGTGGCTGCGCCTCCAAAAGGCTCTATTTCAGTAGGATGGTTGTGAGTCTCGTTCTTAAACATCACAAGCCATTCCTCTTTTTTCCCTTCTATATCTGCATCGACAATTATACTGCAGGCATTTATCTCGTCAGAAACCTCAAGGTCCTTGAGGCTTCCTTTTTTTCTAAGCTCTTTCATTCCAATCACTGCCATATCCATGAGGCTGATATCTCTTTTTCCCGTTCCGTATACATAAGTCCTTGATTCAAGATACCTTTTCAGTGCAGCTTCAATTACTTCTGCATATTTACCCTCTTCTACAGCAATATCATCTATTGCTGTATGAAAAGTGGTATGGCGGCAGTGGTCAGACCAATATGTGTCAATCACCCTCAATTCCGTTACAGTCGGGTTCCTTTTTTCCTTATCTCTGAAATACTCCTGACAGAACTTTAAGTCTTCAAAGTTCATCGCAAAGCCCATCTTTTGCATCAGCGCTGCAAGCTCCTCATCCATCATCTGTATAAAGCCTTCCAGCTTTTTCACCTGTTCAGGCACAATGGCCTCATATTCTAAGGATTCGGGCTTTTCGAGAGCAGCTTCCCTTGATTCAAGTGGATTGATACAATAGCTTTTTATTTTTTCAAATTCATTATCAGAAATCTCTCCGGAGAGAATAATCAGCTTTGCAGTCCTTACCTCCGGTCTTTCCTTCCTTGTTAATATCTGCAGGCATTGAGCCGCCGAATCCGCTCTCTGGTCGTATTGTCCGGGAAGGTACTCTATCGCAAACACTCTGTCATTTTCATGGATTTGGATTTTTTCATCATAGGAATGGTCAACTGTCGGCTCTGAAAAGATTGTATTTTTTGCTGAATTGTATTCGTTATCTGTGATTCCTGAAATGTCATATCTATTGATGATTCTGAGAGTTGAAAGGTTCTTTATTTCAAGGTTTTGTCTGATATCATCAAGCAGTTCCTTTGCTGAAACGGCAAAATCGCTTTTCTTTTCGACATATATTCTTCTAACATTGCCACGCATCATATCTCACCTCATCCATACTAATATCCCAATTAGAATGCTTCTTATTCAGCTTTCCTCTTTACAATTTGATTTTAGCATAGTACAATTAATAACAATAATTAATATTTTTAATATCTTTAATAAGGAGCGCTTATATATGGATATAAACTTCGAACTATACAAGGTTTTCTATTATGTATCAAAATACCTGAGCTTTTCTGCGGCATCCAATGAGCTTTTCATCACCCAATCAGCAGTCAGCCAGTCAATAAAGCTGTTGGAGGAGAAGCTTCAATGCCAGCTTTTCTTCAGGAACACCAAGAGAGTCAAGCTTACAAGAGAAGGTGAGATATTGTATGGACATATTGAACAGGCCTTCAATTTCATAAAGTCCGGTGAGAGGATACTTGAGGAGATGCATTCCCTGGGACAGGGAGAAATCAGAATAGGAGCCAGTGATACCATATGCAAGTATTATCTGATGCCGTATATAAAACGCTTCAATCATTCCTATCCAAATATTAAGATTCACCTGACCAACAGGACTTCACCCAAATGTATAGAACTGCTGAGAAAGGGAAGCGTTGACCTCAGTGTGATAAACATTCCCGAAAAATGTAATTACAGCAATATCACCGTGAAAAACACTAAGAGCATAAGGGATGTGTTCATTGCCAATAGCAATTTCAAGGAGTTGAAGGACAGAAAAGTATCCCTGAAGGAACTGGAGAACCACCCCCTTCTTGTATTGGAAAAGAAAACTACCACAAGGGAGTTCTTTGATAACCTCATGTCTAAGCACCAGGTGTCCATTAAGCCTGAAATAGAGCTTGGAAGTGTTGATATATTGATAGAAATGGCGAAGATCGGGCTTGGCATTGCTTTCGTACCTGATGAATGTGTTAATCAGGAACTTGAAAAGGATGAAATATTCATATTGGACATAAAAGAAGAAATCCCCGAGAGAAATCTGGGATTCCTTGTGCATTCGAACATACCGCTGCCGCTTGCAGCATCGAAATTTGTGGAGTTGTTGGAGAAAAAGGCCTAATCTCCAAGCTTCACATATATCCTTTTGTTTGTTTTCCCCTTACTTTTGTACTCCACTATTGTCATAACCCCCACCTCTCTGGTGTTGGCTACGTGAGTGCCGCCGTCAGCCTGCAGGTCCAGCCCTGCTATCTCGACTGTCCTCACATGACTGATTCCTTCCGGGAGAAGGTTTATTTTGGTTCGTATCAGGTCCGGGATCTGAAAAGCTTCCATCCTTGGGAGTATATTGACCCTGACATCTCTTTCTGCTTTGACCTCATGGTTCACCTTTTCTTCTATCTCCTTGATCAGACTGGCTTCCAGACTCTCAAACTCAAAGTCCATCCTTCCGGCTAAAGGCTCCATATTGCCGCCGGTAACCAAAGCGCCATAGTCCCGCCAGACTACCCCACACAATACATGCATAGCTGTATGTGTCCTCATAAGCTTGTGTCTGTTCTCCCAATCCAGTTGACCCTTTACATCTGTACCTGCATTGGGAAGCCCCCCCTCTATGCAATGCAGTATCTTTCCGTCCATCTTCTTCACCTTGCTTACCTTGTACCTTTTGTCTCCTGCATAAAGGAAGCCTATGTCATTGGGCTGACCTCCACCCCCGGGGTAAAAAGCTGTTCTGTCTAATATCACAGCATTCTCGGCATTGTCTGTTTCTATCACTTCAGCGTCGAATTCCTTGAGATAGCTGTCTGTCTGAAATAGAAGTTCAGTCATTTTTTATCCCTCTCATTCTTTAATGTGCTCCAAGATATCACCAGGCTGGCAGTCAAGTTCACGGCATATTGCATCCAGTGTGGTAAATCTTATGGCTTTTGCCTTATTATTCTTAAGGATTGACAAATTTGCATTTGTTATACCTATTTTTTCTGCCAGTTCATTAAGAGATACCTTCCTTTTTGCCATCATAACGTCAAGATTTACTATTATACCCATAGGCACCTCCCTATATGGTCAAATCATTTTCGTTCTTTATGTTTACGGCCATTCTGAAGATTTCTGCCATAACAACTGTAAAGCAGGCTGCGACAATCAATACAACAGTCGTCGGGCTAACGAAGAAATTATTGAACTTCAACAGCTTTAGGCCATGATCCGATGGCCCTTTTAGAAGATTAGCAGCAAAATCCATTATTCCAGAAATAAATAAGTATATAGTCATCATCTTAAATCTTTTGACATTCTCATTTGTAAAGGGATCCTTATTCATAATTGTATCAATAATGCTTCTAAGATTAAAGATACACAATGTAAATACTACTATCTGAGCAAAGCTCTGAAACACAGTAACCACAAGGTCATAATTGCTTCTCAAACTCGTTGCAACAACAGATAATAGTGTAAATGACAACATTATTAGCAGCATTCCGCATATTGCAGCCAATACACTAAATATCTGCCATAAAAGCGTTATTGAACTATTCTTTCTTTTATCCTGCATGTCATTACCTCCATTTTGTATTTTTTACAATTTTAGTATACCACCGTAATTATCGTTTTGCAATAATATTTTATTTTTTATCAATAACAAAAAGGAAATAGAAAACACCGGAAACAGCTCCGGTGTCTAAGCTTATCTAAACTTATAGCCATATAACTCTCTAATCTCACCTTTGAGCAGGTATGGTACGTTTTTCAGCTCTGTTATATCCTTTGCACCCAACAGCAGCATCATGACCCTGATTCCGTATAATAGCCCCTCCATATAGTTCTCTGCCGCCTCATAGCCCTTTTCCATCAGTATTCGCAGTATCGTCCCTCCCAAAGCTGCCATATCAGCATCCATGCAGAGGGCTTTTATGACTTCCTCTGGCTTTGCCATACCTCCTGAGCAGATGATGAACATGTCACTGTTGGCCTTTCTGCACTCTAAAAGACTAAGTGCTGTAGGTATACCCAGACTTTCAGTCAACGTGCATTCCATTTCACTGTTCCTAAGGGTTTCAATACTTACGAAGTTCGTACCTCCCCTTCCGCTTATGTCGATGTATCTTATTCCTGCATCATACAGCTTGGCAGCTGTTTCGAAGGACATTCCAAAGCCTGTTTCCTTTACTATCACCGGAACCTCAGACAATGCCGCAATCTGCTTTATATTATCCAGTGCGCCTCTGAAGCTGCGATCTCCTTCAGCCATGCACATTTCCTGAACAGCATTCAAATGCAGCTGCACTGCATCTGCCTCAATCATGTCTATTGCCTTGTAGGCATCCTCTATGCCAAGATTTGCACTCAGGTTGGCAATCACTATTCCGTCTCTGTTTATCTCCCTGACTTTCTTGAAGGTATCAGCGGCCAGAGGGTCGTCAAAGGCTATTGTCTGGGAGCCTACAGCAATGGGGATGTTGAATTTCACTGCAAGTCTTGCCAGTTTCCTGTTTAGCTCCCCAGAGTATTCCGTACCGCCGGTCATCGCATTTATCATCAGAGGGCTGTCGATGTATTTGTCCAGAAATACGTATTCCGTATTTATTTCATTGAAATCAACACCCGGAAGTGAGTTGTTCTGCAGTATCACATCCTCAAAGCCGTTGCTCCCCGAAGCAGTACTTGAAAGGAAGTACTTAAGATGTTCATCCTTGCGTTTTCCTCGTAGATTTCCAATTTCGCTCATTCTGCGCCACCCCCTATAAATGCTAATATTTACCTTTATTACATTAGTTATACATATTTTATCATATAAGGACTTATTCCTTCTGATAAACCCTTATGTTGAAGTCTACTTCTATTGTAAGCTCATCCAGCTTCTTGATATTCGCCTCTGCAGCCTGGTTGGTATGACGGCTGTATGGTGTCATTCTCAGAAGGTTCAAAATATCCCTGTTGCATTCTAAGCGTACTTCGTATGATACGTTGGCATGCTTCAACTGTTTGAAGCCTCCCCCCATAGTCCCCTTTTGTCCTATAGGATCTGTCTCTCCATACAGTAACCTTCTCAGGCTGAAAAGGTGTCTTGCACCCGGAGCGGCTACAATTACCTTTCCTGAAGGCTTTAGTATCCGTTTGAACTCCCCTTCATCCCTTGGAGCGAAAATGCACATAATATAATCAATACTCCCAGGCATAACAGGGATATGATATGTGCTGGCTACAGCAAAGCGCACGCTCTTGTCCCCTCCGGAAGCATTATGTATGGCAGCCTTTGAGACATCAATACCGTATATATCCGCCTTTTCAGAATATCCAAGAGCGGCCAATCTATTCTTAATCCTCCAGGTATAATAGCCCTCACCGCACCCGGCATCGAGAATACTGATACTATCCGATTTATCTGTGTCAGGTATCCCTTCTGTCAGAATCTCATTTAAACGATCTGAGAACTTCTCATAGTATCCTTTATTTAAAAACTCCTTCCTGCTCCCGATCATCTCCTTGCTGTCTCCGGGATCTCCAGAGCCTGTATGGCTGGGAAGCAGCAGATTGACATACCCTTTCCTGGCTATGTCAAAGCTGTGCCCGCTGCGGCAGAAATACTGCTTCTCACCTTGCAGTAATGCTTTTGCGCAGACAGGACATTGAAAAAGGCTCTTCTTGCTCATAATGAATTCCTCCACTGTCCTGATACATAAGTTGTACAAAGCAACTTATCTAGTATGTATTATACCATTTATTGCTTATTATAGTCCAAAAATTCAGACTCTCAATATCTCTAACTCTCTTTGTCGATATAGGTTTTTTATGAGTTGGCATCCTTTAGCATTTAATACTAATAATAGAAAAATATCATATTTTGGTATATAATAATATTTTAGTGCAAGATAATCAAAATTTTAACAAACTACATTTGAGAAAAGAGGATGACTATGAAAAAGTTACTGGTACTATTAATTACATTTACCTTGCTATTCACCAGCACTTCAGTTTTTGCGGCTTCGGATTTCATCAACAACAAAGAATTGGATGCAACCTTTGCAGAGCTTGAAAAGGCTTTTTTGAAAAGCGAGCAGGTATATATGCCTTTAAATTGCCTATTTGATCCAATAACCGGTCCGGTGTTTGACGAAGTATTGCCGCAAATGACGGATGCAGTACTAAAAGCTGCTGTAGAAGAGAGACTCAATGAAATAAGGGTTGCTCTTGAAATAGAGGAAGAAAGATTAGGCGGTTTATCAAAAGAAGAATATAAAATGATCTCAGACCAGCTTCTTCAAAAGTGTAAAACAAACAGCGGAGAGTTTTACTGGGAAGAGGGAAATAAAACTGTTTGGCTGACCTTCGGCCTGTCTGACGACGAATTTGTTGAATTCGAAGGTCTTGTGGGTAATTTTGAAAGAATGAACAGCAAGGAAAAAGATACAGTAAGTCAAGCTGATCTGCAGGTTGCAGACAGAATAAGGAGATATCTGAATCAATCCGTACAGGTTGGCAATACAGTAAGCCCTGATATAATAAAGGAGCTGCCGGGCAAGCTGGATATCCTGTTCAAAGAACTTCAGCCGCCAAAATTCATTGCATCAAAGGCTATAGCCAAGATTCATGAACATATCTATGATACATGGGTTGAAAGGTTCGATGGTTCAGAGTCTGTAGAATCCGTAGTGGAAAACTATAGATCCATGATTGAAGAATATATGGAAGACAGGGATTATGACAGACAGATTGAAAACTTTAAATTTCCGGCAGATTCACCGTCACCGGAGGTTAGAAAAGATTTCGCAGAAATGATCATGGAAGGGGAACTGTCAGAAACATTTACTTCAGGCTACAGCAATCCGATAACTCTTGGCGAGCTGGCAAAGCTTTATTTTGAATCAGAAGAGCTGGATGAGCGAATACAGCTTGAAAAGACTAATGTTTATGTAAATTCCCCTGACTATATTAAATTGGCTTATATATATGGAATGATCAACAGCGGGGATGATTTGAAAAAGCCTCTTACCAGGCTTGAAGCAGCCAGAAGATTGGTAAACAGATCCATCTATATAGACTCAGAACCCTCAAAAATCCTGGAGATTAACGATGCTGCAAAAATTCCTGCTGAGGATTTAGTTGCAGTTGCAGAATCTTGTATGGATATCAGAGGAATAAACTTTGAACCGCAAAGCATGTATACCAAGGAGGAAGCAATTGTAGACAGTACATCATATACATCTGAAAGAATAAGAGGCTATAATGTCCCGGTATATCTGAGTGAACTATCAAGAGTCTTAGTTGGCGAGAATACCATACATCTGCAGTTCGAAAGCAAAGAACAGCTTGAGGAATACATGCAGAGCAATTTTGAAGATGATTCAATAGAAAGCATTGGGCGAAACGGTAGTTATATGAGGATTGATACCGGCTGTGCCCTGATTGAGTTGTTTACTCCTGAAAAAGGCATCAAGTTCACATTTAAGAATGGTGTCAAATTTGCTGATTTTGATGAAGAGGTTTATGGACCGGAATTGGAGTACAAAATAGAGGCTCGGGTATTAAAAGCCGGTGAAATAGTAAATATGAACCTTCAGCCGGATTCGCTGCATGAAAAGCTGTATCAGAAGCTTGATGCCGTATTGACTAAGCTGATAACTCCCGGAATGACAACAGAACAAAAGGTAAAGGCTATTCATGATTATGTTGTCACACATGTTAGATATGATGGTAATGTTTCCAGGGATTATACTCCTAAGATTGAACGTGTACTAATGACCCTTGATGACGGCAGAGGAGTATGTATGGATTATATCTATTTATTTGAATACTTATGTAATAGAGCATCGATTCCATGTGTTTCCGAAGGTGGTGTCGCTATTACCAATCCTGCTTCACCTACTCACGGGTGGAATGCTGTCTTTATAAACGGTGAATGGAAGTTTGTAGACACTACATGGGACGATGGAAATGAAAAGCAGATATCTTATAAGTACTTTTTGAATGACAGGTTTACTTTTATGAATGAGCATACTCCACAAATGGGGGTTCCCGCTGAGCACCTATACCCTGAAATTGATCCGATGAACATAAAGACTCAGGATGAGCTCAGAGTTTATCTGGACAGGGATTTCTACTATGTGGACGGCTATAAGTTGACCTTCAGGCTGACCGATAAGACTATCAAGCCGTTTACCGGATATCTGTGGCCCGGTCCTCATATAAGGGTGGTCCTGACCTATGATGCTAATAATGATTTATATACAATAGAAGCCAAGAAATAATCAAGGTAGATTAAAAAGCCCCAAAAGCAGTAAGTCCTAAATGCTTTTGGGGCTTTTATACACCCACTGAATCGTTGCCGATGGTTTTGAGGCCGCCCCTGCCTTCCATAATCCAGTTTTACTTCAGCTTTACAATTAACTCTATCGCCCACAGCGGTAAGTTAAGCATCCAATCTTCTTTCTTATAGTCCGACATAGATGTACGTATTGAAATTTTAGGTTTGAATTTTTCATAGTAGGTTTTGAGGCTTTTTGCTTTCAAATTTGTTTCAGCCTTTACTTCAACAGGTATAATCTCCGTGCCAGTATCAGCCAGAAAGTCGATTTCAGCTCCACCACGGTCATTTGTCCAGTAATAGGTTTCTAGGCCTTTTATGGTTTTAAGCTGCTGCAAAACATACTGCTCGGTCAGAGCACCTTTGAATTCTTTGAAAAGCTCGTTACCATCAAGCAGTACGGTTTGATTCAATCTTACCATACACGACAGCAACCCCACATCGACCAAAAATAACTTAAATGCCTTTAAGTCTTCATAAGCCTTTAACGGCAGACTGGGAACCGTTACACGCTGCACCTTATGAACAAGGCCACAATCTGTCAGCCACAACATGGCCATTTCATAGTCCCTTGCTCTCGAACCCTCTTTTACAAGACCATAAATAAATTTCTTATTCTCTTTTGTAAGCTGTGAAGGAATACTATTCCAAAGCATACGGATGCGCGGCACAACCTCATTCGGTGCGTGCTTGGAAAAATCCTGTTCATAAGCCGCAAGTATACGTTGCTGTATCTCCCGTACCTCATTAAAATCACGGTTATCCCCAAAGTTCACGACAACTTCCGGCATACCTCCTACATAATAATAGTACTTGAGCAGATCGATGTATTCCTGCTTAAAAGTGGCCGCCAGTTCGAAATCGCCCTTTTCTATAAGTTCGATAAATTGTTCTTTGCCCATAGCCCGCATAAATTCTGTAAAGGATAGCGGGTATAGGTCAAGAAATTCCACTTTACCAACGGGGAATGATGTACCTTGATGCAGAGCGACACCAAGCAGGGAACCGGCACAAACGATCTGATACTGCGGAGCATTTTCATTAAAGTATTTTAAAGATGTTAATGCCTTTGGCACTTCCTGTATTTCATCAAAAATAAGCAGTGTATTAGCCGGATCAATCTTATGACCTGCATAAAGTTCCAAGCCTGTAATGATCCGGTCAATCTTCATATCAGCATCAAACAACTCCTTCATCTGTTTGTTATTGTCAAAGCTGACATAGACCGTCTCCTTGTAGGCAGTCTGCCCAAACTCTTTCATCAGCCAGGTTTTTCCAACCTGACGCGCTCCTCGGATAATGAGGGGCTTTTTATTCTCTTTTTGCTTCCATTTATGAAGCTGTTCTATCGCAGTTCGGTACAATACCATCACCTCACAGTAGTATTATATCCAATTGTTACATAAATTACAACGAATATTTGCGTATTAACTGCACTTTTTACGCCGAATATGTTAGCCCTTCTTTTTTCATCTGTGTTTTTGCATAAAAACACCCCGAAAGCCTTAGTATTTTAAAGCTTTCGGGGATCCTTATCCTATTCCCACTCGATAGTAGCCGGTGGTTTGCTGGTTATATCATATACTATCCTGTTTACATGCTCTACTTCATTTACTATCCTGCCGGAGATCTTTTCAAGTACTTCATAAGGTATCCTTGCCCAATCCGCTGTCATTGCGTCTGAGCTTGTCACAGCACGGATTGCCACCGTATGGGAGTATGTACGCTCATCGCCCATTACACCTACTGTTGTGATATTGGGAAGTGCCGTGAAGTACTGCCATATACTCCTGTCCAATCCTGCCTTCTTTATCTCTTCCCTGAGGATGGCATCGCTTTCCTTTACTATATGGAGCTTCTCCTTTGTGACTTCTCCCAGCACTCTTATACCAAGGCCGGGTCCCGGGAAAGGCTGTCTCCATACCAGATCCTCAGGTATGCCAAGCTCCAGGCCTAAGAGCCTTACCTCATCCTTGAAGAGTGTATTCAGTGGTTCAATAAGCTTGAACTTCATATCTTCAGGCAAGCCTCCCACATTATGATGGGATTTGATTGTAGCTGCAGTCTTTGTTCCGCTTTCTATTATATCGGGATAAATCGTACCCTGTACAAGGAAGTCGATCTCTCCCAGCTTTCCTGCTTCCTCTTCAAATACCCTTATGAACTCCTCACCGATGATCTTTCTCTTCTTCTCAGGATCGGATATCCCTTTAAGCTTGCCAAGGAATCTGTCCTCAGCATTAACCCTTATAAGGTTCATATCAAAACGCTTCCTGAATACCTCTTCCACTTGATCTCCTTCGTCTTTCCGAAGAAGTCCGTGGTCAACGAATATACAGGTAAGCTGGCTGCCTATCGCCTTATGAACAAGCACTGCAGCCACCGAAGAGTCTACCCCTCCGCTTAAGGCGCATATCACTTTTTTGCCGCCTACACGTTCCTTGATCTGCGTAATATGTTCCTCTGCAAAATTGCCCATGGTCCAATCTCCTGAAAGGCCGCAGACATCATAAAGGAAATTCTTCAGGATCTGCTTCCCATACTGGGTATGCTCCACCTCCGGGTGGAACTGTACTCCATAGAGCTTCTTTGCTTTATGTCCCATCGCTGCTACCGGACATGTATCGGTAGTACCTGTGATATCAAAGCCTGCAGGAGGAGTATCCACATAGCAGGTATGACTCATCCAGCAGATACTGTCCTGAGACACCTCTCTAAACAGGTCATCCTCTTTAAGGTTTACTTGGGTTTTGCCATATTCTCGCTTATCCGCTCTTGCCACCTTTCCGCCCAGCATGTGCGCCATAAGCTGAGCACCGTAGCAGATGCCCAGTACCGGCACTCCCAGTTCAAACAATCCCGGATCGCACTTAGGTGCCCCCTCTTCATATACGCTTGCCGGCCCTCCGGTAAATATAATACCTTTTGGTGCCTTCTTTTTTATTTCATCCAGACTATAGTCATATGGTACAACCTCGCAGTATACATTGGCTTCTCTTACTCTGCGGGCAATAAGCTGGTTGTATTGGCCTCCGAAGTCCAGTATAAGTACAAGTTCTTTATTTGCCATTCTTCACTCTCCGTTTCTATGCTTTAAGTTCTATGCTTAAGCGTTCTGCTCATTTAGTTTCTATGAAAGCAGCAACGTCATCCCGAGGAAGGAATTACTGAAGAACAATAAGATACTTCGCTACGCTCAGTATGACAGGTTACTTTCCTTTATCGCGGTGTAGATAACATTTTCCACTTACCGTCATATACAGCTGCAGCTACAGACTATAGTTGGGAGACTCCTTTGTTATGTTTACGTCGTGAGGATGACTTTCCCTTAGTCCTGCTGATGTGATACGCATGAACTGGGTGTTCTTCCTAAGCTCTTCAATAGTAGCTGTTCCGCAGTAACCCATACCAGAGCGCAGGCCTCCCACCAGCTGGTAAATAGTCTCTGCCAAAGGCCCCTTATAAGGCACTCTGCCTTCCACGCCTTCCGGCACAAGCTTCTTTGCATCCTCCTGGAAGTACCTGTCTCTGCTGCCGCAGGCCATGGCTCCCAGAGAGCCCATGCCCCTGTATACTTTGAAGCTTCTGCCCTGATATATCTCCATTTCTCCCGGGCTTTCTGCAGTACCTGCAAAGAGACTTCCCAGCATAACTACACTTGCTCCTGCAGCCAGGGCTTTTACCACATCTCCGCTGTACTTTACTCCTCCATCAGCTATAACAGGTATACCATGTTTGTCTGCTTCCATTGCACAGTCATATACTGCCGTTATCTGCGGTACCCCTACACCGGTAACTACTCTTGTAGTACATATGGAGCCGGGGCCTATGCCTATCTTTACTGCGTCAACTCCTGCTTCAATAAGTTCCTTTGTCGCCCCTGCTGTAGCCACATTACCTGCTATCAGCTGGGTATCAGGAAAACGGCTCTTTATTTTCTTCACTGCTTCAACTACACCCTTTGAATGTCCATGAGCCGTATCAATTACTACAACATCCACCTTGGCAGCTACCAATGCCTCTACCCTCTCAATCATATCGCCTGTCACGCCAACCGCTGCTCCAACCAGAAGCCTTCCACTTTTGTCCTTTGCTGAATAAGGATATTGTATCGCTTTTTCAATATCCTTAATGGTAATAAGGCCTTTAAGGAAGCCTTTTTCATCCACCAGCGGCAGCTTTTCTATCTTGTGCTTTTTAAGTATTTGCTCCGCCTGCATCAAATCAGTACCAACAGGTGCGGTTATAAGGTTTTCCTTTGTCATTACCTCTGAGATCTTTCTGGAAAACTCAGTCTCAAAGCGCAGGTCTCTGTTGGTAAGTATGCCTACCAGCTTGCCTTTCTCATTGGTTATCGGCACCCCTGATATCCTGTATCTTTCCATCAGCTCCATAGCGTCAGCTATAATATGATCCGGGGATAGGTGGAAGGGATCAACTATGACTCCATGCTCCGACCTCTTGACCTTGTCAACCTCCATAGCCTGGTTGTCTATGGACATGTTCTTATGTATTATGCCTATGCCGCCTTCTCTGGCAATTGCAATTGCCAGCTTTGACTCTGTGACGGTGTCCATACCGGCAGACATCAACGGGATATTGAGCTTGATCTTTTTTGTGAGATAAGTCGAGGTGTCTGTATTCTTGGGAAGAATCTCGGATTTTGCCGGGATCAGCAGAACATCATCGAAGGTCAGGCCCTCTTTCAGAAACTTTTCCATAGGGTAAAAAACACACTCCTTTTTTATATTTGAATATCGTAATACCTGATATATTCATCCGGGAAAATTTAATGCCGGCAATAGTGAAAATTGCCGACAACAAATTTCACCCATAGTAACATGATTAATGGTCATGTCGTAGAGACTTTCAGGCCATATTCCCGAAAATATATGAGCTAAATACAGTTAATTATATACCCATGGTATTCCTTACTGGTCATGGATCCTTCACTCTGTTCAGGATGACACTGTCACCGCTTTTTAAAAGTCGTTAAAGGAATATTAGGTATTTAAAATAGTATATTTAATACGACAGTCTTTGTCAAATGGTTTGTAAATTTGCAGAATTTACTGTATTTTAGCCCTTACCATGGCCAATGTTTTGGGAACAGCCATTAAAACTGATATCAATATAGCATGCCCCTAAAGGGATATAATTTATGAGGCTCTATAATGCTCCGATTATCTTGATATAGAAGATGATTACTATGATACCTGCAAAGAAAACCTTGACCGTGCTTCCCAGCAAATATCCGACAAACATAGCAAAGCCTGATGCAAAGGACTCCCTCATCTGTTTGCCGAAATACAGCTCTCCGATTATCACACCTGCCAACTGACCGATAATGAGTCCCGGTATGCTGAAAACAACAAGGCCAAGTATTCCTCCGAGGACACCCCCCAGTAGTCCGTACTTTGATGCGCCGTATTTCTTGGCGGTCAGAACTCCTCCAACATACTCAACAGCCGAAGATACTGCGGTAAGAATCCCGAAAAATATCAGGTTGCCTATAGTAATCACTTCAAAGCCAGTGCTCCATGCATATATTAAAGCCCCTGCAAAAACAAGGGGTACACCCGGCAGCACCGGCAGAAAAATCCCCGCCAGTCCGGTAAGCATTACTGCACTGCTTAGCAATAAGAAAAGCAAATTCAAAATCTTCACCTGCAATTTCCTAAATGTCGATATTTTAGATTTATATTTAGTATATACTATACCATATCAAATGTGTAATGATACATAGAAAAAGCAAGAGTTATTCTTGCTTTTTCTATGTATCATTACACTTAATATTCCGACTCACTTCTTATTAACCTAAAAAACTCATCCCTTGCATAGTACTCCTTCCAGGGGGAGTGACCGCATTTCTCCAGTAAATAAAATTTGAAATCCTTTATGACTCTGGTTAAAGGCTCCCTTACCCCTTCGGCAGGGTGGGGGTCATAGTCCCCATGTATTGCAGCAACAGGGCATTCTATTTGCTTCCCCATTTCCAACAGCTTGCCCTCTTTCCTAAGCTCGACAGCTTCATTCCATACATTCTGGAATACACTTCCCTGGACTTTAATCATATCTGTCTTGTCTGTTTCAATTTCAACCATCTCATAGCTATCCACTTTATCTATTATACTGCCGAGCCTTTCGAGTTTTTCATCCTTTCTCTCCGTATCTTCGGCATACAAGTATTCAACTATTGAGTTTACTTCGGCTTTTTCTTCACTGCCCATTCGACTATATCTGATCCGATCCAGCATTTCCACATACTTGTGCTCAAAGGGTCCGCTTCCTACAAGCACCAGCTTCCGGACCAGCAATGGATATCTTGCTGCAAAAATATAAGCCAGCCAAGCCCCCCATGAATGTCCTATAAGTATCATAGGCAAATCTGAATGCTTTTCAATAGTATCCTTCATCTCCAATATCTGTCCCTCAAGGGTGGCCGCTGTCTGTATAGGCTCCAGTACCCCATAGTCATTGGACAATTCCCGGGCAATTGCTGCAACACTACCCGGAGCTCCGGGTCCCCCGTGTATTACTGCTATTCCATATGGCCTTCTGCCGTAGAATCTGCAATTGTCCATAATCGACTTCCTCCCTATAAGCACATTTACATTTTACTTATTCTAGCATATATAACTTTTATATACAATGTATACCTATTCCTAGAATAAGAACCCCACCCAACAACGTAAACAAAGATTGCTTTTGAATCCCGAGAACCTTGTTGTCTTCATAATAAAAATAGGGAGGCTATATAATCAAGAAGGAGAGTCCGGCATACTCCGCAACTCCCCTTTTACTGTTATTCAACCTTTTTTAGCACATAATACGATGGTTCTGATCTTCCATACATATAGTCTCCGCTTTTCCATTCAAGGAACATATATGTTTCTCCAGCTATTTCTATTGTTTCATATTTCTCTGCAGTCCTATCCTGCTTATCAAGTATAAGTCCTTTTGTCCATGTCCATTTATCTTTTAGTGTCCTGCCGGAAGCTATTGAGACATCGATCTCACCATTTTCCATTATGTCAAATCCGGCTAACCACAAATCCCCAAGCCAGCTTTTTATCCCTGGTTCAAAATCTTTGATAGTCTCAACGAAGTCCACACTCTGCCAACTCCCAAGAATTTCAGGATCATTGACAAACGGATAATCCAATTTATCCTCTATCCTCTGCTCTACTGCATGGGTATATAACTCTGAATCAACTTTCTTCAAAACATAATATTGTGGCTTCATACCCCTTATAGTATAGTCTCCGCTTTTCCATTCGAGGAACATATATGTATTCCCGTCTATCTCTTTTATTTCATATTTCTCCGCAGTCTTTTCATCCTTATTGAGAATCATTCCCCTGGTCCACGTAGAAATCCACTTCTTTTGTCTGCCTCCTTCAGCCGAAAAAAGAGTATCCCCTCCATTGAGGAAAATCATTGATGTAAGGTACATCTCTTCTCCATATGCTTTTTTACCGGGATTGAATTGCTCTATTTCAGATACAAAGTCAACAGATTCCCACCTGCCGATAACTCTCTGGTCATCCACAAAAGGATAATTTGTATTATCAGCTATCTTCATCACTCCATAGGCTGCAAATCCCACGGTAAATACCGCAACAAGAGTAATTAGCGCAATCATAGGAATCCCTGCCGCCCTTTTGATACTATATGACCTTGTTCTTTCTCTCTCATATCTATCCCACACAGAGTCAAAGGAAACTGTATCCGAGCGTTGTTGCAGCCTTTCACTAAACAATGTTCTTATATCAGCTTCATATTGTTTCATAGACATCCCCTCCTCTATTTAACATCATAAAATCATCCTTCGGCAGACTCGATCTTAATGTCTTGAGCCCAAGGTTCAACCTTGATTTGCATGTGCCGACAGGAATACAGAGAATATCAGCTATGTCCTTCAGCTTCATGTCACAGTAAAAATGCAGTACAATGACCTCCCTGCTCTTCAATGTCAGCTTGTTGATACCTTCCCAAAGCCTCTTGGACTCTTCACTCATTACCACGGCACCTTCCACCGATACTGCATCTGATGTTTCGGGAATCTCGTTAACAAAGCTAAGCCATCTGTGTTTCCTCAGTGTATTTCGTGCGGTATTCAGAGTGATTTTGTATATCCAGGGCTCAATAGGTTTGCTGCAATCAAATTTATGGTAATGTCGGAATACCTGCAGGAATGTTTCCTGAGTGATATCATCTGCAAGCACTTTAGACTTTGTCAGAAACAATGCGACTCTGTACACATAAGCAGAGTGCTCACGAAAAATTGCTTCTGCTTTTTCTTTAGCTATATCCGCTTTCAATAGCAGCCCTCCCTTCAAGTTTTTTCACTCTATATACACACCAAAATCAAAAAAGGTTCGACATGCCAAATAAATAAGAGAATGTTTCAACATACTGCAGCCAAAACATCCTCTTACACCTGCATTTGCCATTATCATCTATTATACCGGTCTACATCCATGCGTTTAATACTATTATCAGGAGCCATCAATACCCTGAAGCGGCACTTCTTCGGCAATTTAAGAATATCCACGGGGTGTTCGAAGAATAGAGGGAAATCGACATAATCCCCATGCTTATCTTCAACCCCTGCAACAAATTCCTCTGTCAATTTTGTCTTTATAGCCCACTCATAGCTAAAACCAGCAAGGGTCCCATCTTCTTCGTATGTCCTTCCCATTATTGCCGTTTCTCCAAGAACAGCAACTATCTCATCCAGTGAACTGCTTTCAAACAGAGAAAGCAATTCGTCTTGTGTAAGTTGTTTTGTGAATGGCTTCTCGAAGTTGACAGACGCAATATATACTTTTGGTTTTTCTTCCAGCCTGTATACCACACTTAATATACCATATGGGTAACCCCAAGATCTGAATTGTTCATTAGAACCTCTGCTCTTCTTGTTCAGAATCCTGTCTATCTCTTCTTCACTTTTGATATTGCCGATTTGGTTATATGCTTTGTATATACTTGTGCTCTTCATTTCCTCAAGAGAAAGCTCTTGTCCAAACATAAGCTTTACAGTAAGCCCGAACTCAGGCAAGCTGAAACTCACGCTGTAGAGCAAGTAAAACATTGATCCTGCTATCATCAATATCGAAATCAACAGATCTTTCTTCTTCATTATTTGTTTTCCCCTTTTGAACTATTTCGGATAAAATACTGCTTCCCTATACAAAGCAGCACCAATACTGACGAAATGGCAAAGAAGCCATCCTTTTGGATGCTTCTCATCCTCTCCCATGAACCAGCCCACATTATCTACTGTATTGCGTATGTCCCCCAACTGTGCGGCTCCACCCTCGTAATCCCACCAGTCAGGCTTTATATATGCCATGAACCTTGCAATATCAGGAATATTGTTCTCTGTCATCCTGAAAACCTTCATATCTGTTCCTCCTTATCTCACCCAGTTAATCCTGACAAACCTGTCAAGACAGTTCGCTGCAAAAAAAGCTGCAGCACCTGCTATACAGCATGCTTTAGCGAAATATGAGCTTGAAATATATATATCAGGAAGCTTCTTACTAAACAATTCAATAGTTAATTTCAGACATGTAAAGGAAATAAGGAGCGATGCCATTGTTATTACGTATGGGAATATGGTTGAATCATACATCTCATTCAGTATCAGCCCTATTGCAACCTCATCTTCCCGCAATAGTCCCTTCCCCAAAATAAAGCCTGAGTAAGAAATAATCATGGGTATAAGCCTTAGAACAGAATTGGAGATAGCAAGAACTCCAATCAGTAAAGCTGCTTTTTTATGTTTGCTGTCTATACAGTAAAATATGGCTGTAAACAATATTGCAGAAGCTAAGGTAAAGATAACTCCAAGATCGAATACTACCTTGTACTTTTCAAAACCATCTCTGAAATTTGCATCCCCAGGTTTTGCATATGCATTGCCTACTTTGTTGAACCCAGTACTCACAGGATAGCCCTTGGAATAAGCACTAATCCCATGTCCAACCTCATGTATGAAAATGGATGTTAATAAACACACAAATAAAATGATAACCAAAAGTATGGTCTTCTTATTCATGAATCTGCACCCCACAATTTCTATATCCTTCGGCTCCTGCTGACAAGCTTCCAAAGCAGGAAGGAGTCTCTTGATACGACTTCTACCTTATCAAGGGTTCTACTCAGCATTGGTTTCTGTCATGATCTCCCATCACACACCTTCATCCCTGCTCCTATGGTGTATTGCGTGGTAACTACCGCTAAAATCCCGCATTTTCATTTACAATGAACACTTTCATCCTATCCGGCGCTTCTTGCCCTTCAATGACAACAAGGCTGTTGCATACCCGCTCCTTGGATCTGCAGTCAATGCACCTGCCCAACCCCACACAGGGCGGATTGAAGCCTGCCCTTTTGGCATTCAAAGGTGAAGCTATATTTCTGGCTCTTCTAATAGCATCATCCAGTGAGTCTGTTAGCTTATTGACTCCTACAACAACAACGACATTATCCGGACCATAAACCATTGCCGCTACTCTATTTCCACTGTGATCTATATTGACTATATGTCCTTCCACAGAAACAGCGTTGGAGCCTGTGATATACCAGTCGGCAGTCAGAGCTTTTTTCTTCAGCTGTCTGCTCTCTTCCCTGCTCGTTGCCTTTGTCTTGTCAAAGACTGTGTTTCCTCTTTCTTCAAGTTTCCGTACTATTCCGCAATTCTCCAGAGTCATTGAATGGCCTACTCCTATAGTACAATCATCCGGTATCATCCTTAAAAGCTCATTTTTTAATTCGCTGAAGCTTTCCAGAAAGAATGCATCAATATTCCTTGATTTGAGATTGTTTATACATCTCTGAATCCTGCTCTTCATTTCAATTTTCTCCTTTTGCTCGGGATAGTTTGTCAATACTCCTGTTTATCAGCCTATCCCATTCGGTTTAGACTTTCTTCCACTATTGCCACCATTTCACTTTCAGCACCCAAACTGAAGTTGAAAATAATCCCTTGTCCTCCTCCGGCACCTATTGCTGAAACAAAGATATCATCACCATTAGCAGCAACAGTCAGGCTTAAGCTTGCCCTGCTGCTGTTTCTCATAAAGTACTTATCATAGACTCTTACTGCTATTTTTGTATCTCCAATTGAGTAATTGCTTTCATCTACCAAATTCATTGACATGCCGCTATCCATGATATCTCTATGCAGCCTGTCAATCACCAGCCCAAATTGACCGGTCATACACTTTTCATATTTCGCCATTAAATATCCTCCATAGCTTATATTTTATAAACACTCTACCATTGTTCCAAGTGTACTTTTGAATCGTCGAATCTTTCTGCGTTTTCCTTTTCCTCAGCTTTATGTCCTATAACCACCATACCTACCGGAACTATTTCTGATGGCAGATTGACAAGTCCTCCTATGGGTTTTGTCAGCTGAGGCACCGGGTAAAGGCCGCACCAAACTGCACCCAATCCAAGGCCATGTGCCGCCAACAGCATATTTTGTATAGCTGCTGAGCAATCCTCAACAAGAAAGCCTGTCATTCCTTCCTTCTCTTTATCTCCGCATACGATAATGCCGCAACCTGCTTGCGGCAGCATCTTTGCATAGGGGTGTATCTTTGCAATGCTTTCAAGTGCATCCTTATCCCTTACTATGACAAAGTGCCATGGTTGTTTATTATGTGCGGAAGGTGCGTAAAATCCTGCCTTAACCACTGTCTTTAGATCCTCTTCTGATATTGGCTGACCGGTAAACCTGCGTATGCTTCTTCTTGTAAAAATAGCTTCTAATACTTCCATTGTGGTATAAGCCCTCCTTATATTACTTATATATAGATACTTATTAATCTGCCCATGTATTCAACTTAAAGTCCTTTCTTAGTATTGAATACATGTTGCTGTCTTCAAATCCGCACATGCTCCTATACTTCTGCCTTGCCAGACCTTCAAAAGACATCCCGCATTTTTGCATTACTCTTCCCGACGCAGGATTATTCACAGAATGATAAGTCTCTATCCTGTTAAACCCAATAGTCTCAAA
>JAWLHF010000032.1:0-2194 GCA_041690515.1 Clostridiaceae bacterium
AACATCATTCGGAGCTGGGAAAACAATAATCCCATCCCTCATAAAACAATTATGAAAGCGCACATTAAAGTTATGCAGCAGCTTTCCATCTTCATTTTTGGTATGATTCTCGTCAGGATAGTCAATTCCATGGAACATAATACCAAAATCCAACTCTCCATATTCATCATAAAATCCGTCACCACTTCCGAATTCACAGGGCTCAGCATAGCCCTGGCATTCACGTGTTCCAAGAAATATGTCGCGTCTTCCGCCCTTTTCAATACTGCGCATTGCAATGTTGTGGTGTTTGTTTTCATTGCGGTCGGCTTGTAGTTCAGGTCTCTTTTCATTCCACTCAAAATGAGCAAGCACTTGATAGCGAACGTCTTTGAGATACGTATAATATGCCAAGTCATTACCGCCATTCATTTTTATTGGGCGCACACCTTTACCCTCAGTTTGAATCTTACACATAATGCGAACAGCATCAATAATCCAAATAAAAGTCGGTTTCCAATATATAGACTCCAGGATGCCTTTCAAAGCCTGATATGTCGGCACCTGATACGAGAACTTCTCTCCTCCGACTCGGGTAATTGGATCCGAAAATAACGCATATTTTGCGTATACTTCAAATTCAACAGAGTTTCGCTTTTTTACAATGGTTTTCAAAATTTCGTCTTTCAGTCTTCTCCCCTCCTTACTATACTATTAGATCCTCTTGATTGCCTTCCAATATGACACCTGTCTCCTGTGAATAATAGTTTGTCCCAAGGATTAATATACCTGTTTCTTTGTCAAGCGGATATAATGCATTCTGTTCGGCTAACTTTTTTAATTGCCATTCATATAAAGAAACACCGTATTTTTGAAGTTCTCTAAGTATTCTGACCTTTTCTTTTGTAAAAATTCCGAAAGGTTGGTTTCGGTATTCTTCAACAAGATTTTCGGCTTCTCCGAACATTACAATTACAGATTTTGTATTCTTATCTATCACACTGAAATTCTCATCCGCGGAATGGAATGCATGTGAAATGAAATGAGAGAACTGATTACCGGTTTTGTTTTTGTAGTTTTGCTTTCCATAATCATTCCCGGATAGCATTTCATAGATTGATTCGACATCTGCCGTAGGATAATCCATCTGGCTGTCCTTCCCGGCAAAGTATCGTTGATAAAATTCCGTCATAATCGCCTCATCCAGTAAGTCCGAATAATTGTTTTCTTTTTGAACAATCTGCGCTGTTATTTCTTTGCCTGATTTTATATCCATAAGATGTTCAAGGTTTTCATCTTTAAGCGGAAATGTATATACCGCCTTTGGCAAATCACTCTCGCCGTTTCTATTACATCTTCCTGCTGCTTGAGCTATCGAATCAAGTCCTGACATTGCTCGTACAACACAGGAAAATGAAATATCAACTCCTGCTTCAATTAACTGAGTGGAAACACAAATGACTTTCTTATTATTTTCTAAACAGTCCTTCACCTTATCAATTATCTGCAATCTATGCTTCGGACACATAGAGGTGCTGAGATGCAAAATTTCAAAATCTGTCGGTTCGCTTTTTAACCGATTAAATATTTCGAGTGCTGATTTTTTTGTATTTACAATGACAAGGCAGTTACCGTTCATCTCACCCATTCTAAGAATAAAATCTGAAGCTGCTTCACAATCTTTTTCACTTTCCGTACTAACTGTTACCCTCTTAATATCTTTAAAATCCTCCGCACAATCAATTAGTTTAGCCGAATCTTGGAGCAACAGGTTTTTTCGTTGTGTGGACTCCAATGTCGGCTGCGTAGCTGAACAAAGAATGACGGTTGCATTCAATACTTTAGATAAGAATGTAACGACTTCATTAAAGCAGTGTATTGCTTTAATCGGCATAGACTGGATCTCATCAAAGATAATCACTGAATCTGCCATGGAAGCAAACTTGCGGAGTTTACCACTTTTGGCTGACATCACTGATTCCAGAAACTGCACCATTGTTGTGAGTATGATCCGGCTATCCCATCTGGCGGCGGTTAGTTTTCTTATTTCCGAAGCATCTTCATCTTCCGGCTCCATCATATTTGAGTGATGTTCAAATATCATTTCATCATCTTCCGGCAGATTCAAAATAGTACGTAGGTTTTTTGCCGTCTGCTCAATTATCGAAAGATATGGAATTACATATATGATCCGCTTTTTGCCATACTTTTTACA
>JAWLHF010000032.1:2204-31219 GCA_041690515.1 Clostridiaceae bacterium
TTTTACAATGATGAAGTGCAAAGCGAAAGGAAGACAAGGTCTTTCCTCCACCGGTCGGTACTGATAACTGATAAATCCCGGTTTTCCTTTCCGCTGCAGATTTGCATTTATCAGATACGGTTTTGCGTATAATATCAATTTTTGTAGTATTGGGGAACTTGGAGATGCTTTCTTCAAATAAACTGATAAGTGGATCCCAGTTGGCAGGCTGATAGGAATACTCTTCATTTATATCAAATAAATATGCATCAAGCCTGTCTGCATCTATAAGGCAAGAAAACAAATATTTGATAAACAATCCAAGCACGAATTTTGCGCTGTATTTATTATTGTAAACTTCTTTTATTTTCGCTAAAAAATTGCTGATCTCCGGTTTCGCATTATCAAACAGTGTCAGGAGTTCATTTTTTTCACTTTCTGTAATTTTACTTCTTATATCTTCGAGCGAATACCTGATGTTAGTTGTATTTAAAAACTTATCAAAATGATCTGATATGCCATCTGGAGCAACACCATCATCAAGATGGTTATGGTGTGCAGTTACACAAAAGCCGATTATTTCTTTTAGCAACAACGCAGATACGTCATTATCCAAAAACAGTTCATTTGCTATAAATGCTCCTTGCCAAGCATGAGTCACGCTGCCGCGTTCACCACCATTTATTATGTAATTTTGAAAATCAAATGATAACTTTCCTAAGTCATGAAGATAAGCAAGAAGTTTAGAGGTATTTGGATAGTGTGATATTGAGGCTGAAATCCGTTGCACATTTTTCGTATGTTCGCATAAACTCTGTAATTTACCATCAATACACTTTCGAGCAATTATCTCTTTGTACATTTTTAGCACCTCATTCTAACAACTTTAATATTATTACTATCAACTTAGTTAGTAAGGGGCTTACTATTTCCAGCATTGCTGTATCCATTTAAGCCAACTGAATATGACTCTTGCACCGAGAAATAACAAAACTTCTAATTAAAACATACCATATTGTAGGATAATTCTCAATTTTTTCTTGTTATTATTGCTCAAAATATCACTTTGCAGAGCATATTTCTGCTTTTCTTCTGAAGTCGTCATGCAGCCTGCCCATTCGCTTTCGTAAGCCTTAAATCAGCTGCTCCATACCCTCTGTACAAAAGGTGTAGAGATAAGGTGCTCGTACATATTTTTCCCTAACCAAGCTCCTTCTATTTCAAAGATACTATAATTCTCTCTACGCTTCTTTCCGACAGCTACTGCTTTAAGAATATGGCCTAATCCAATACTTCCTCCAATTGTCTTAAGAAATTCTTATATCTCTCTTTTAAGGTTATGGTTTTACTTTAAAGCAGTGTCATTTTGATTCTCATGATATACTCCCTTTCTGATTAATTTTTTTCTGGTCAGTGTGAGATTACAAAAAATAAAATATGCACTACTGACTTGTCGTTTTTCACTAAACAATCAGTTGTGCAAGAGAAATAAAAAATGCAGTGTCTGAATCTCTTCAAACACTGCAATTATTAACATTATGGCTCCCGGTTAAGGATTCGAACCTCAACAAACTGATCCAGAGTCAGTTGTGCTACCGTTACACAAACCGGGAGTATCTGCTCGGCTCGCTGCCGACAAAATATATAATATCACGTATCGATAGTTTTAGCAATAGTTCTTTTTTTTATTATGTTTATTTACATGAAAAAAACTGAGAAATGCTCAGTTTTTCTCATGTAATCTAATTGCTTTTATTGTTTTTCAAACTGATCCTTTCCTACTCCGCACAGCGGGCATTCCCAATCATCCGGAATCTCTTCAAATGGAGTCCCCGGTGCAACTCCGCTGTCAGGATCGCCTACCTCCGGATCATAAACATAGCCGCATACAGTACAAACCCATTTATCCATGCTTTTGCCTCCTTCTAAATGTTTTAAGATTTCTGTGAGTTAGAAATATTATACTATTTCAGCGGACTTTTTTCCATATGCTACATTTATTTTTACCATATTTTTTGTATATTAATCCAATAAAACTTAAATCTCCGATTTCTCGGAGATTTTGAGCTTACATTGACTTTAGAACTTTAGCCAATCTTGTTATACCTTCAACGATTTTATCTTCAGGCATACATGAGTAATTAAGTCTTGCATGGTTTGCATTACCGCCATTAGGATAGAACGGTTCTCCAGGTACAAATGCCACCTTCTGTTCCAGAGCCTTCTTCAGCAGAACTGCTGCATCAATTTCCTTCGGGAAAGTAGCCCATGCAAAGAGTCCTCCTTCAGGATGTGTAAATGTTGTAGTCGATGGAAACTCTTTTTTCATAGTCTCAAGCATCAAGTTCCTTCTTTCACCATAGACTTTGATGATCTTCTTGATGTGATCTTCTATATTGTAGAGTTCCATAAAGGTATTGACTTCTCTCTGAGCTATAGTGCTGCACTGAAGATCTGCACCCTGTTTGACAACGTTATATTTCTGCAGTATTTCCGGTGATGCTATTACCCATCCAAGCCTCAAACCCGGTGCAAAAATCTTTGAGAAGGTCCCAAGATGTATGACAAGATTTTTGGTGTCAAAGCTCTTGAGTGCCGGCATTATCTCCCCTTCAAAGCGAAGCTCTCCGTATGGATTGTCTTCTACTACCGGTATTTCATACTTGTTTGCCAGTTCTATCAGGCGCTTTCTTCTTTCTATTGACATGGTCCTGCCTGTTGGGTTTTGGAAATCCGGTATTGTGTATATGAATTTAGTGTTTGGGTTAGCTTCCAGAGCCTTTTCCAATTCGTCCATTATCATTCCGTCTTCATCCATCGGTATCTCAACGAATTTGGGCTGGTATGCCCTGAATGCACTTAATGCCCCTAAGTAACTCGGGCTCTCACATATTATTGTGTCCCCTTGATTTATGAATATTTTTGCTGAAAAATCCAGTCCCTGCTGCGAGCCTGCTGTTATGAGTATGTCTTTTGCATCAGATTTAAATCCAAGCTTTTCTGATCTCTTTGCTATTTTCTCTCTTAACGGCAAGTATCCGTCTGTTGCACTGTACTGCAGCGCTATCTTCCCTTCACCCTGCAATACTCTGCTGCATACCTGCTCCATTTCCTTTACAGGAAAAAGCTCAGGTGCCGGAAGCCCACCTGCAAAAGATATTATGTCCGGCTGTTCAGTAAGCTTCAACAGTTCACGAATAGCGGAACCTTTCATGCCGTCTATTCTGCTAGCAAATTTAATTCCCATTTAGAACAAACACCCCCATAAATTTTGCCCGCCATCTTTTGTTTTCCATCCTCCACTTATATTTTACAATATATCAGAATTTATTTCTATACAATTTGTTTTTAATTTTAGGGCCTCAACTTTTTTGCTGATTTTTTATTAATATTTATTTTCGTTTTTCTTTTTACATTAATTAATCCGTATGATAAATCGGTATCTGCAAAAAATAGTATCGTCACCAACAGACTATATTAATGGAGGTGTGTTTATGCATAATAAAATTACAAACAACGATCTTTCAAGCAATAAAATGCATGCTCATAACCACAGCATAAAATGCAATGTCGATACTTGCTACTATTATGATAATCATTATTGCAGCGCCAACACTATTGAGGTAAATCCCCAAGGTGACGGTGTCGCTCATTCAACAGACGGAACAGCATGCACTACCTTCGTCGAAGCCCATCATAGCTAAAAAACTGATCCGCAGGTTTTCCTGCGGATCAGTTATACTTATACAGTAGCCTTTTGGCTTTCCATCATTTCCTTGACTTTCATGAGTCGTACCCTGCTGCCTCTCTCATTTTCATCCAGCTTCATGGTAATATACTTTACAGTTTCAATAAGCTGAGGAATCATTACATATTCCAGGGCATTTACTCTTCGTCTTGTCTTTTCGATCTCACTGGCCATAAGCTGACAGGTCTTCTCAACCTGTGCAAGCTCTATCAGCTTGTCAAATACCTGCTGCAGCGAATATATCGCTCCATCCAGCTCACCAGAGGTTGTAACCAAGCCGTAGGGATATACACTGGAAGCTTCCTTGTTCTCCTCTTTAATTAGATTGAACACCGGAGAGTTGACGCTCATTATATTCCTTGTGCTCATCTCCAGGTTAATTTTCTGAGTAGGATACATTATGGCTTCTTCCAGTACTTCGGAACTCATTACTGCTCTTGCGATAAGGAAGTTCTTGAATGCTGCAGTCAGCTCCTTTTCAACATCCTCTCTAAGCTCTTTGTTTCTTTTAACATAATCAATGAACTTTTTCATGAGCTCATCCTGCTTATCTTTCAGAAGCTTATGCCCCCTCTGTGCAGTCTTCAGCCTGCCTTTAAGACGCGTAAGCTCCATGCGGGTAGGATTCACATTCAACTTAGCCATAAGCTATGCATCCCCTTTAGGAAGGTATTTGTCAATATATTCATCCCTGACTCTCTTCAGTTCTACCTTAGGAAGTATTGACAGGAGTTCCCAGCCGATTGTCAGAGTCTGCTCTATGCTTCTGTCTTCATTGTCTCCCTGTGATACATACCTCTTCTCAAACTCATCAGCAAATTTTGCAAAAAGTTTGTCTGTATCACTAAGAGCTCCTTCTCCAAGTATTACCGCAAGCTCCTTAGCTTCCTTACCTCTAGCATAGGATGCGAAGAGCTGGTTCATCGTATCAGCATGGTCTTCCCTAGTCTTTTCTTTACCTATACCCTTATCCTTAAGACGAGAAAGTGACGGAAGCACGTCAATAGGAGGCATTATGCCCTTTCTGTATAATTCTCTGCTCAATATGATCTGTCCTTCAGTTATGTAACCTGTAAGGTCAGGTATAGGATGGGTCTTGTCATCCTCAGGCATTGAAAGTATCGGTATCTGTGTTATTGAACCCTTTCTGTCCCTGATTCTTCCTGCTCTTTCATATAGAGTGGCGAGGTCAGTGTAGAGGTATCCGGGATATCCTCTTCTGCCCGGAACTTCTTTTCTTGCGGCAGACACTTCACGAAGTGCGTCACAATAGTTTGTTATATCAGTCATTATTACAAGTACGTGCATATCCTTTTCATAAGCAAGATATTCTGCAGCTGTAAGCGCCATACGAGGTGTGGATATACGCTCAATAGCGGGGTCGTTTGCAAGGTTCATGAAAAGTACAGCCCTGTCTATTGCCCCGGTCCTTTTAAAGTCAGATACAAAGTAATCGGCATCTTCAAAGGTTATACCTATTGCAGCAAATACAACAGCGAATTTACTTTCAGTACCGAGAACCTTAGCCTGTCTTGCTATTTGTGCGGCAAGTCTGGCATGAGGCAGACCTGATGCCGAGAAAACGGGCAGCTTCTGTCCTCTAACAAGTGTATTCAATCCGTCAATTGCAGATATTCCTGTCTGTATGAATTCAGAAGGATAGTCTCTTGCTGCAGGATTTATCGGGTTCCCTTCTATGTCACGCCTTGCTTCAGGTATTATCTTTGGACCTCCGTCCTTTGGCCTTCCAAGTCCGTCAAAAACCCTTCCCAGCATATCCATGGAAACGGGCAGTTCCAGACTGTGACCTGTGAAACGGACTTTTCCTTCGTTTATATTTATCCCTGATGAGCCTTCGAAAAGCTGTACAAGAGCTGTATCTCCGGAGACTTCAAGTACTCTTCCCCTGCGCTGCTCTCCATTTTTCAGCTCTATTTCAACAAGCTCATTAAACTTTACGCCTTCAACGTGCTCTACAAACATCAGCGGGCCGGCGACTTCTCTTATGGTTTTATATTCCTTCAGCATATCTTATATTCCTCCATTCGAAAGGGTTGAAGCCACCTGTTTTTTGATTTCGGCTTCCAGAGCATCAAATTCATCAAGGTTGTCTTCAAGTATCATCTTGGACCTTGCAATTCTTTCTCTTACCTGCAGGTTTTCGAGATCCTTAAAGAGTGCACCTTCGCTTAATGCTCTTTGTCCCTCATGGTAGAAAAGCAGGATTGCTCTAAGCATTCTGTACTGCTTGTGTATAGAAGTATAGGTGTCTATTTCATGGAAGGCATTCTGATGTAGATAGTCTTCTCTTATGGTCTTGGCAACTTCCAATGTAAATCTGTCTTTTATTGAAAGAGCATCTATACCAACCAGCCTGACTATTTCATTCAGTTCTGCCTCTTCTTGCAGCAGTCTCATAGCTTCAGTCCTTAGATCATGCCAATCCTGTGCCACTTGGTTTGTGAACCAGTCTCCAAGTCTTTCAAGATACAAGGAATAGCTCTGAAGCCAGTTTATTGCCGGGAAGTGTCTTCTGTAAGCAAGAGATGAATCCAAGCCCCAGAACACCTTTACTATTCTCAGTGTAGCCTGTGTTACAGGTTCTGATAGGTCTCCTCCTGGAGGTGATACCGCACCTACTGCAGTAAGTGCTCCTTCTCTGTTCTCACTTCCTACGCATATGAC
Organism: Clostridiaceae bacterium; assembly: GCA_041690515.1. Taxonomy (GTDB): domain Bacteria; phylum Bacillota; class Clostridia; order Lutisporales; family Lutisporaceae; genus BRH-c25. Next base: position 8,617 of record JAWLHF010000032.1, read on the forward strand.
CTTGCCGGCTCTTTCGTAGAACTCAGCTGCCTTTGATCCCAGGTATGCAGGGTAACCTTCTTCCCCGGGCATCTCCTCAAGTCGTCCTGACATTTCACGGAGTGCTTCAGCCCAACGGGAGGTGGAGTCAGCCATAAGTGCTACTGAGTAGCCCATATCCCTGAAATACTCGCCGATGGTGATACCTGTATAGATACTTGCTTCACGGGCTGCAACCGGCATGTCAGAGGTGTTTGCTATAAGCACGGTACGTTTCATCAAAGGTTCTCCGGTCTTTGGATCTTTTAGTTCCGGGAATTCCATGAGAACGTCTGTCATTTCATTTCCACGCTCACCGCAGCCTATATATACTACTATCTCAGCATCCGCCCACTTTGCCAGCTGGTGCTGTACAACTGTCTTACCGCTTCCGAAAGGTCCGGGGATACATGCTGTACCGCCCTTTGCCACAGGGAAGAATGTATCTATTATTCTCTGTCCTGTAGTCATTGGATTAGATGGAGAAAGCTTCTCCTTATATGGTCTTCCCTTTCTTACCGGCCATTTCTGAAGCATTCTGACATCCTCAACAGAGTCCTTTGTCTTGATTTTTGCAACGGTATCCAAGACAGTGAACTCACCGGAGTATATATCCTCTATTGTACCCTCCATACCATAAGGAACCATTATCTTGTGAAGTACTATGGAGGTCTCGTTGACTGTTCCGATGATGTCTCCAGCCTTTACAGCATCACCTTTTTTTACTGTAGGCTCAAATTTCCATTTTTTTGATTTATTTATCTTGTCAACCTCTACTCCTCTTGCAATGTGATCGCCCGATGCACTCCTCACAATGTCAAGAGGCCTCTGTATTCCGTCAAATATTGATTCTATCAGTCCCGGTCCCAACTCAACGCTGAGCGGTTCTCCGGTAGATACGACCGGTTCACCTGGTCCCAGTCCCGAGGTTTCCTCATAGACCTGTATCGAAGCCTTATCGCCTCTTATCTCTATGATTTCTCCTATGAGCTTTTTATCACTAACACGAACAACGTCATACATTTTGGCATCATGCATGCCTTCTGCTATGACAAGAGGTCCTGATACTTTAATAATTCTACCCTCGTTCAAGTCATCAACCTTCTTTCCCGAATAATATATCTGAACCGATAGCTTTCTCAACTGACTTCTTAACGCCTTCTATGCCCAATCCCAGGGTTCCCCTGTTGTTTGGTATCATAATGATTGCAGGAGTCAAGGAATCCTTGTATTCATTAATTGCCTCATCCAGATCCTTCGCAAGCTGCTCTGTAACAAAAATCACGGCGAAATTCTCTTTTGCCAGCTTGTGAACCAATCTGTTGGCTTCTCTGATATCGGTGGTCGGAAATACTGATATCCCAAGAGCCTTGAATCCAAGTATGGAGTCCTTATCTCCTATAACTCCAATCTTATACATATACATCACGTAGCCTTTCTCTAATCAATTCATTCGGAATCTCATTAATCTTCCCGACCATTATCATCCTTATTATCTTTGTCTCATTCTCCTTAGCCATAAGATAACCTACCAGAGGTTCGATCCCGAATGCCACATACTTACCTTTTTTGGCAAGTTCAAATATAAAATCGTCAGAAAGCTTTTCGTACTTAGTCAGGGACTTTGTCTTCATGTAGCTTGATATTCCTTCCTCAACAACACTTCCGTAATCCTTGTATGCCAATTTGTCAATCAGCACTTCCAAGGACTCTTCAAAAATATCATTAAAAAAAGCATAATCAAGCTTTCCATTCTCAAGAATCACCTTTCTAAGGAAGTCCCTTCCGTACCCCATGGATTTTACCCGAATCATAGACTTAATGTTAATCAAATCTATCTGTGCTGATATATAGTCCATAAGGAACCGGCTTTTGTTATCCTCAGCCGTTTTATACATAAGGTCATACAAGCATCTGTCAAGTGTCACATCTATGATCTGCGGATCAGGATTTACAGTAAATTCTCCAACTATTTCCTCTGTACATTCCTTGATCATAGGGGGCAGATCTGTGAAGTCCTTTTCTCTGACCATATCCTTAAGACGATGTACAGGTATGGTACCTGTATTGCTCAACAGTTCTTCATTCTCTTCACCAAGATAACTGCTCTTCAGCAAAGTTTTGAGATTATGGATATCATACCTCAGCAAGAACAGATTGGTCAGTTCCGGAACCGGAGATATTTCACTCAGAAGCTTGTAAGTCTTCGAAAGCTCTTTTGAAAGTACAGTTTCATAATCATCTATACTCTTCATCTCAGAAATTGAACTTGCATATTCTGTCTCATAGAGGATCTTTATTATCTCGTCTGTATTCTTTGCTTCAATCATTCTTTCAATTTTTGCCTTATCCAGAAGCTTTGTCTCCAATGCTCTTATTCTGGCCACAGAATATAGGTATTTGTCTTCACTCATTGAGCTTATCCTCCTTTCTTCCATAAAACTAGTGTCTTTTTGTGCCTTATGCACGGAAGAAAATCTCAGCTACCTTCGGTTCAATTTCATCTCTATAAAGTCGAACTATCGACTCAAAGGAATTATTCACTTCAACACCCTGGCTCTTTAGAATGAACCCTCCGGAAATATCTCTTGTCTCATCTGATATTTTAAGATTTCCTTTCTTACCGGCTGCCTCAACGGCTTTGTTTGCCTTTTTGATAAAATCTGCAGAAAGTCTGCTTTTTCTGCTTTCAGACATGACAATCTCTTCTTCACCGCTTTCAACCGATGCCGAAAGCATATCAATTATCATCTTCTCATAATTTGCATCATCCAAGCTGTTCATTTTTTCAAGGACTTTATCAAACACTTCATCTATAGACTGCTGTTTTGCTGCAAGTACATCCTTACGCATCTCCAGCTCAACTATTGAATTTATTATCCTCTTTTTCTCACTGACATCATGTACTGATTTCTGCGAAATCTCCTTTGCTCTTGCAGCTGCTTTGTGATTTGCCTTCTCGATTATTTCTTTGGCTTGGAGTCTCGCTTTTTCCAATATCTCATTTACCTTTGCTTCAGAATCCTGTAGGATTTTCTCCTTAATCTTCTCTACTCCTGCCATCTAAGCCACTCCCTTAAAGTACTATGCCGTTAAGCATGAGGAATGATGCCAGCAATGCAAGAACCGCATAGGTCTCAACCATTGCAGCATAAACCATACCTTTTGCCAGTTCTTCCGGTCTCTTAGCTATTATGCCGCAGCCAGCAGCTGCTGCTTTTCCCTGATATATGCCAGAAATAAGTCCAACCAAGCCAATAGGTATACCCGCAAGAAGAAGCATGAAACCCTGTTCTGTTGTAACAGGCAGTAATCCTCCAAATACCCCTATCTTTGACCAAATAAGGAATCCGATAAGAAGTCCATATATGCCCTGTGTTCCTGGAAGTGCCTGTAAAAGAAGTGTTCTACCAAACTTGCTTGGATCTTCAGTAACAACTCCGGAAGCTGCCTGACCCACAATACCTACGCCAACAGCAGAGCCGCAGCCTGCCAAACCTACTGCTATTGCTGAACCTAAAAACGCAAGAAATAAACCTGAGTTACCTATTAATTCTACAAAATTCATAATTTTTGCCTCCCTTTTGCATTTAAATGTGTTTTATTTCTTAATTGTTTTCACTTTGAATATACTTTGTCCTGATTCTAAGGGGTTCAAAAGGCTTTCCTTCGCCTTCGAAGAACTTTCCAAAGAATTCGACATACTGTAGACGGCTGGAATGCACATAAGCTCCCAGAACAGCCAGTGCCAGATTGAAGGTATGACCTATGACAAGGAAAACTACCATAAATACCTTCCCGATAAGGCTGCCGCCCATCATTACACCCATTGCATTGAAGACCTGTGCTATTACTCCTGTTGCCAATCCCAATGCGAATAGTCTTGAATACGAGAGCACATCTCCCAGGAATCCGGTTACGTTGTAAAGGCTTAAAACACCAGACATCAATCGTTTTACTATGTTTTTCTCCGACCTTGCTGAGAACAGCACGGTACCCGCAGCACCAACAATAGCCATATACTTACCAACTATTGCCAATGGCGGAAGTGCCATGAATATCAAGCCTGTCAGAAGCATTAACCATAATACCTGGTCATATACTGCGTCCATTACATTTCCTGCTTTAATGCTCTTGTATGCCTGTAATATAAATCCTGTATACAACTGAATTATTCCAAGGACCAAACAGAATATCAGCATTTTCAATGGTTCCTCAAGAGGATTAAACCACCAGGGCCTTACCCTGATCAAATCCCCAAACCAGCCTCCAAAGACGCCGCCCCATATGAACGCTGATATGCCTCCAAGAAACATGAGACCCATCATCTTCTTCATGCCGCCCGCAGGCTTGAACTTCTTGAGAAAGATTGCTGTAGCTATTGCCATAATGATTCCATATGCGGCATCTGTTATCATCATCCCAAAGAAAACTACAAAAAATGGGGTCATGACGAGGTTCGGATCCAAGCTTCTCGGATTTGGCAGACTGTACTGCTCTGTTATCATCTCAAGTGGCTGTACCACAGCCGGATTATCCAACAGCACCGGTATTTCGTCTTCTTCACCCGGATCATCAAAATTCAAAGTGTATTTATCGGTGATGCCCTCCATAAGCTTTGTCAGAGCATCAATATGTTTTTCAGGTATCCAGCCATAAAGCATGAATGTCTTGTCAGTTTTGACCAGATCCTTTACAACACTGCTCTTATCCTTCTCTATTGTGTATAAGTCGTATAGGATTTCAAGGAAGCTTATTTCCGATACCATACCTTCCGCTTGCTTGGTAAGCTCTGCTCTTTTTGTCTCAATGGATTCCAGTTCTGCCTTCAGCTTATTGACATTTTCTTCGGCTGTTCCTGAAAACTCATTGAAGGAAACTTTTGTCCACCCGGATTGTTTCAGCAGTTGAAGTATTCTTTCCTCACATACATGATGATATACAACCATCAGGTACGTGTACTCTTTCTCTTCACTTACCTTTTCAAAATATGCCTCAAGGTTCTCATCCTTAATAGCCGCACTGAACTCATCCAAATATTTAGTCGATATGGAACCTATCACAGTGCTGGTATTCTGCGTATTCCCGATTTCATCGAGATTCACAGCCAACGGCATCCATGGGATGAGCTGCGCTATGGTATTGTGCAGTTTGGTCTCTACACTTTTCAGCTCCGTAAACCTGCCATCTATACCCCTGCAGGTCTCATATACATTACCGAGCCTTTCTTCCTTTTCCAGATATTCTTTGCTTTGTGCTTCATTTATCTGTACTTTCGGAGCAAACATAGGCTTCTTTTCCTTGTTAAACTTGCTCAAGAAATCCAAGGAAAACTTCACCTGTGAAAGCTTTGCCTCCAGCCTGGCCACTGACTCGTTATCGTTATCGGGCTGCAACTCCAAAAAACCCTGCTCGGCAATTTGGTCTTCGAGATTTACCACCTGCAGATTGCCGAATTTCTGCAGATTCTTAATAATGATGTTTTTTTCAGACTGGAGAGCTATCATGGAGACTTTTTTCATCTTAACTATTGCCATTCATTTTCACAATCCTCTCCATTACCAGATTCACTGCGTCTTCCATTTTCTCCGCAGCCTTACGTCTAATGTCCTGACATAATTCACTGTTCTGCTTCCTCTTAACATCTGTCTCCAGATAAGCCTCCTTTTCTGCCGCGTCAAGATGCTGCTTGCTTTTAAGAAGTTCTTGGTCCTCAGCTGACTTTATAATCTTCGCAGCTTCTTCTTCCGCATGCAGTATAAGGTCTTTGGCTTCCTGATGTGCTGCTCTGATCTTTTCATCTGCTGCACGTTCAGTATCTTTGATCTCCTTAATGAATTCCGCTGTCAAATGCCTCACCACCTCTTTCAGACTAATAATAATACTACAGAATCAATAATTATAAACATAAGGAATTCTATTTGAATTAAATTCGTTAAAAAGCAATAAATTCCTTCAAATTAATTCTAATATAAAATAGAATATTTATAAAATTTAAAAATAACCGAATATTACAAAATACTTAATTTAACTTTCTCTTATTCAGCCTCCCTTTAATTATTGTTAAAAAAGTCACAATATTGGTCAACAGGACACTGACTGCATTTTGGTCTTCTGGCATCACAAATTCTTCTGCCATGCCAAATTAACAAATGGTGCGCTTCTGACCAATCTTTTCTTGGTATATTATTCATTAGTTGAAATTCTGTATCTTCTACATTATTACTATTTGCTAAACCTATTCTATTTGAAACTCTAAATACATGGGTATCCACTGCTATAGCTGGTATCCCAAATGCGTTACTCAATACAACATTTGCAGTTTTCCTGCCTACTCCTGCCAACTCTGTCAACTCTTCCATTGTTGATGGCACTTCTCCATTGTGCCTATCTATTAGCTGCCTGCACATTTGCAGAATATTTTTTGCTTTATTCCTATATAAACCAATTTCCTTAATTATGTCCTCTAACTCACTTTGCTCTAATGACATAAAGTCATATGGGGTTTTATATTTATCAAAAAGTCCCTTTGTAACTTGGTTTACCTTTTTGTCAGTTGTTTGAGCACTCAAAATTGTAGCAACAAGTAACTCAAATGCGCTTGTATGATTTAACTCACATTTTGCTTCAGGATATATTGCTCGCAATTCGTCTAGAATTCTACTCACCATCACTTTATCAACCCTATCATTACTCACGATAAGTCCCCCTTTCATAAATTACTATAAGTTCTTTTTATAACTATTACAGAAGATATTTAACTTGCACTCTGAGCATTTAGGTTTTTTAGCATTACACACGTATCTACCATGTAAAACCAAGTAATTGTGGAATTTTGACCATTGTTCTTCTGGTACTAGTTTTTGCAATTCAAGTTCTGTGTCTAAAACATTATCCGTTTCAACCAATCCTATTTTATTAGATACCCTGTGAACATGAGTATCTACTGCAATTGCAGGTATATCAAAAGCATTACTAAGTACTACATTGGCGGTTTTCCTTCCAACACCTGATAGTTGTATCAAATCCTCCCTATTATTTGGCACTTGCCCATTAAATTTATCAATCAGGGTCCAACAAAGGGATATTATATGCTTTGCTTTAGTTCTGTAATAATTAACAGATTTGATTTCTTGTGCCAGTTCCTCTTCAGTCAGTCTTAAAAAGTCTTTAGGAGATTTGTACTTCTTAAACAAACTTTCAGTTACTTCGTTCACTTTTTTGTCAGTTGCTTGTGCGGCTAAAACAGTCGCTATAAGCAATTGAAATGGGGTGTCATAATTTAACTCACATTTTGGATTTGGGTATATGTCACTGAATACTTTAATTATATTGCTTATAGTATCATTGTCCACATTACACCTCGTACATAAAACATATTTAAACCAAGTAATAGCTCCTAAGTTAATAAGTTTTTTTCAGTCATAGTACAAATCCAGTTCTAAATTCATAGTACTTGCCATACTTTTCTGTTTAGCATTGCGCCGCAAGCATTGTAGCTTTCAGAAGCTAAAAAGGTTCCTTATAATCCAGCAAGCAGGTTGCCTCCAGATTTTTCATAAGCGTACCTCCCTTAAGAATCTCTCCATCTTTCCGGCATCCATTGTGTTAATTACATCCCTTTTTTCCAGCCAGCCTTTTCTCGCTATTCCTACTCCGTAGAATATATTGCCCATTCCATATGTGCTGTGTGCATCTGGATTTATTGAAATCCTTACGCCTTTTTCCTTAGCTAGTTTCAAATGCCGCCAGTCAAGGTCAAGCCTGTGGTGATCGGCATTTATCTCTATCACCTTGCCGTACTCTGCAGCTGCTTCTATCACGGCATTGATATCCAATTCATACTCATCCCTTGCCAGAAGCAGTCTTCCTGTAGGATGGGCCAGCATAGTAGTATATTTATTTTTCAGTGCGTTTATCAGCCTTTCCGTCATTTTATCCCTGCCCAGTTTGAAGCTTGAATGTACCGAAACAATGACAAAATCAAAAAGTTCCAGTATATTATCCCCATAATCCAAGGATCCGTCAGGAAGTATATCCGACTCAATACCTTTGAAAACTCTGAAACCATCATACTTTTGATTTATTTCGTCAATCTCCTCCACTTGCCTCCTAATTTCGTCTGTATTCATGCCTCTTGCATAGTAGGCAGATCTGCTGTGATCGGATATTCCTATATATTGAAGTCCCAGACTCATAGCCTCTTTCACCATTTCCTCAATGCTTCCGGTTCCGTCACTATAAGTTGTATGGATATGGAAAGCCCCCCTGATATCGTCCATTGTTGCTAGATGCGGTAGCGCATCTACCTCAGCCGCTTCAAGCTCACCCATGTTCTCTCTCAGTTCAGGAGGAATGTACTTCATACCCAACACCCTGTATATATCCTCTTCACTGCTGCATTGTATCAGTTCTTCTCCTCTGAAAAGACCGTATTCATTAACTTTGATACCCATAGACTTTGCTCTGTGTCTTATGGCAGTATTGTGCTCCTTGCTTCCGGTAAAATGATTGAGAGCATAAGGGAATTCCTTTACGCCAACGACCCTCAGATCCATGTTAATGCCGCTTCTCAGCCTTACTGCAGACTTTGTCTCACCTTTTGACACAACCTCCGTTACCTGTGGAAGAGAGACAAAATAGTCCATAAGCTTCTGCGGTTCAGTTGTACTTGCGACTATATCTATGTCCTTTACGACCTCTTTCCTCCGTCTCAGGCTCCCACCGACTTCACACTGCCTGATATATGGAAAGTCCTGCAGCTCCGCCTTTACCTCCATTGCTTCACGATATACATCACCGAATAAGTGCCTGCCTTTGTAATTCTTCATATTCACGATGCCCTTAAGAATATTATCCTGGGTCTTCACTCCAAAGCCGGACAGGGATACAAGCCTGTTCTCCAAACACGCATACTCCAGCTCCCCTACTGATTCCACTCCAAGCTTTTCATACAGCAGCTTCACTTTCTTGGGACCCAGTCCCGGTATATTCAGCATTTCCAGCAATCCTTCAGGAATAGAACCCTTAAGAGCGTTATAGTACTCCATACTTCCTGTCATAATCAGTTCAGTGATCTTTTCAGCTATTGCTTTGCCTACACCCTTCACGCCTTCCAGCTTTCCATCCCTTACATGTTCCTCCAGGCTTCCTTCCAGAAGCTCTATGGATCTAGCCGCGTTTATGTATGCTTTTACTTTAAAGGGGTTCTCTCCTTTAATATCCAGCAATTCCGCTATTTCCTCAAGGATTTGTACCACAGTCCTCTTGTCCATGTCTGTCCTCCCAGTGTGAAATCTCATTCCGCTCTTAAGCTTATAGCTTTATTCTACCAAATATACAGCATCTGATACCATGCATAATAGCAGTCTGAAAATTGTATTAACCTTTATAGGGTATAATAATACGATGGAAATCACAGTGAGATTTTCTGCTGAACAAATCAATTTATGCTAAATTTTGCCCAATAACAAGCACAAGTATATCAATATTGATATAATTAATCTATAAAATGACAAAACTTAGTCAAAAAGATTTTCCAGGAGGATCGCTATGCAGAAAAAGGTATTGTTAAGTGCAATTAATGCCAAATACATACATTCCAATCTTGCAGTCAGATATCTTAAGGAGTACTGCAGGAACAAGATTGAAGAAGTTAATATATCAGAATTCAGCATAAATGATAATATTGGCAGCATCCTAAAAAAGCTGTACAGATCTGGTGCTGATATTTTCGGGTTTTCCTGCTACATATGGAATATCAGCTTGGTCATAGATCTATGCAGCAGCCTGAAAAAGGCTAAACCTGATGCCGTGATCATACTTGGAGGGCCTGAGGTTTCTTATGATCCCACAGGTATACTTATAGAAAACCCCTCTGTTGACTACATCGTTGCCGGAGAAGGTGAACTGACCTTCCTTGAGCTTCTTGAGCATATCCTGTATGGCAAAGGAAGTCTTTCCAACATATCCGGAATAGGTTTCAGAAATAATGATGGAGTAGTTGTCACCACGCCAAGGCCTCTCCTGCCGTCCCTTGACCAGCTCCCTTTTCCTTACGGCAGCCTTGAAGGCTTTGAAAACAAAATAGTATACTATGAAACCAGCAGGGGCTGCCCTTTCAACTGCCAATATTGTCTTTCCTCCACCATACACGGAGTGAGATACCTGTCAATGGACAGGTTGAGAGAAGATATCAAAGCCTTTACTGATGCCGGATTAAGGCAGGTAAAGCTGGTAGACCGCACCTTTAACTGTGATATAAACCGTTCTATAGAAATAATGCAGCTTATTATAGATCTCAATCCGGCTACGAATTTTCACTTTGAAATTGCTGCAGACCTTATAAACGAACGCTTTCTGGATACCGTAAAAAAAGCTCCCAGGGGAATGTTCCAGTTTGAAATTGGGGTACAATCCACAAATCCGAAAACACTGTCTGAAATAAAAAGGGTCATGGATTTTGAAAAAGTAAAGGAGAATGTTGAGAAGCTTATGTCTTTTGGTAACTCACATATCCATCTGGATCTGATAGCAGGGCTTCCATATGAAGACCTCAAAAGCTTTGAAAAATCCTTTGATGATGTATATGCCCTTCATAGCGATATGCTGCAGCTGGGTTTTCTGAAGCTTCTGAAAGGCTCCGGAATCAGAAACAGAGCAGAAGATTACGGAATGGAGCATCACGATTTCCCTCCTTATGAGGTAATAAAGACTGATTGGCTTTCTTTCAATGACCTGTTGGTTTTGAAGGATATAGAGCATGTACTTGAACAATACCATAACAGCGGGAGGTTTAAGCATACATTGGATTTCCTTTTTCGTATTCTGGGTGTTACTCCTTTTTCCTTTTACAGAAGGCTTTCCGAGTATTGGGGCAATATGGGGCATTTCAGCTCATCTAAAAGCTTAAATGAGCTTTATACTATATTACATCAGCATATTTCAGAATCATATCCAGATGCCCTTGATACTGAACGCTCCTGTCTGCTGAATGAATACCTGAAGCTGGACTGGCTCCTATACGTCAGAAGCGGCAATATGCCTCGGGCAATCAACAGGTATGATCATTCCATAATAAAGGAAAGAGTACATCAGTATATGAAAACCACCCTCCCGGAAGTTGAGGGCTTTTATACGCTTAAAAAGCTGTCTATGCGTGAAATATTGAAACAAATTGGTTATGAGGTGTTTGAACGAAACATTTTCGATAGCAGTCCGGAAGAAGGCCGATTTTTAATGTTCTATCCGCTTCGACAGGACTCCCCCGGTTTAATGCCTGACTTATATATCATACCCCTTGATGAAATCTGATATGGAAATGTGTATTTAGAATAGTAACTTAGAAAAGCTGCTCTCATATAATATATTAGCCTATATGATCAAGGGAGGGCAGTCGCTTGTATACCAATAATCATAGCAGCAGCGGGTTTTATGGTGATTATGATAGAAAGCTTCTGGATCTATTAAGGGAAGCAATGTCAGAGGAAAAGCAGGATCACAACAAATACGGACACATGATGGAAATGACTGATAATGATGAAATAATTGAGCAGATACAATATGCATATGAAGATGAAGCCAAACACTATGGTATGTTTCAGGAAATCTACGAAGAGCTTACAGGAAGCGATATTGTAAATATAATGAATAAAGAGCATGAACATCAGAAACACCTGATTGATGCAGTAAAATCAAGCATCAATGCAGAACTGGAAGCAGTTGAGTTATATAGGGAGATTCGAGCTATGCTTCGTGGAAAGAAATACAGGAACATGCTTTTTGAGATAATTACCGATGAACAGGAACATGCTGCAAGGTTTGTTTATCTATATTCAATGTTAAAGTAACAGGGTGCGGCAGATACCGTACCCTGCTTCTGTTACCGAAGTGGGGTTATTTCCCCCTCTGCTGCTTTGCCGTTGTAATATGCATCACCTGTTATATTTACATAGCCAACCATTTTGTTGTCATACAGCAGCCTGCTCTTATCCTCTTCAAAGCTGTCCCTGTTGCTCCTGTAATCTGATTCATACCCCGGAAGGACCAGGGTGTAATCAATGGCACTGGAGCTGGGATGAGCTTTTTTATCAACCACCACGTACTCATTATTATCTTTGAAAAGCTTATCAACCTTTACCTTCTGACCTATCTCCAACTGCTTTATGTTCTTTTCTGCCTTATCACTGATATTTACCTCCGACATCCGAACATCTCTCCTTCAGGCTAGTTTTTGTTGGAATTGCATTTCTCTCCTACATATATTCTGTAGAAAGCAAATATTTATTCTATTCGTTTATCTTCCTGTAAAAGTTCAACAGGCACCCTGCTGTTGTTTTCTGTGCCAGAGGAAAGGTTCTGTTGGCAATTCTGAAGAACTTATCTGAGGGATTTTTTATAAGTGAATATTTACGGTATGCAGCAATAGCCTCTCTTGCATTTCTGTCAATATAATCATAAGGATTTTCATAATATATTCCTCCTTCTGAGACAGAGTAATGAAGAAAGTCGTCATGCACCTTATGAATCCACTGCTCATACCTGCTATGTCCTTTTAAAAGCTTGATGTTTCCATGCTGGGGGATTGTTGAATCCTGTATAAGATGTACTGCAGCGCCAAGATAGAACATAGCTTTATCCCTATCCCCGCAATCCCAATGCACAAGGGCACAAGCATAATACTTATGAAATCGCTGCATTGACGATTTGCATCCATATAGCCCCCTATGGGTATATGGATTGTAAAAATGCTCCCGGCTTTTAAAATCCTGATCTGCCCAGATAACTCCCTCATGGAGACTGCTCTTGTTCAGTGTATAGAACTCATAGGCATCGTGGTATCCATCATTTTTCAATATCTCAATTGCCTGCTCATTTATAAACACGTGGACTTCGCAAAGTGTCTTTTTAAAAACTTTTTTTACTGGATTGACAGCCCATAATAGGGTTTTAAATGTCTTTCCGTAAGCCTTCTCAACTGCATTCATATCACCAACTCCTCATAATGTTATTATCTCACTATTAAAGCAGCAAATCCATAGATGACCTACGGCATTTTTTTGAAAATATACATATATTTAAGATATTATATGCCATAATAAATTTCACACCGGTATTTGTACTGTTTATATCGATAATCTTTACAACTATTAGCCAAAAAGATATAATTATATGTAAGGTAATTTTACTGCTATCTAATTTCACCATTATATTATATGTTTGGAGGTTTGCTATGAAAGATCCTAGACTTACGTCTCTGGCAAAGAACCTTCTAGGTTATTCTCTCGAACTTAAAGCTGGAGAAAAATTACTCATTGAACTTTTTGACATCGGTGAGAATTTTGCAGCTGAGCTTGTGAAGGAAGCATATCGTATCGGAGCAAAGCCCTTTGTCACTGTTAAGAGCAGAAAGCTCCATAGAGAACTGCTGCTAGGGACTGATGCAGAACACATGTCACAGATAGGCAAGTATGAAGCAATACGCATGAAGGATATGGATGCATACATCGCTGTTAGAGGCATTGATAATGCCCTTGAGTTTTCTGACGTTCCCGGTGAAAACATGGGACTCTACAGGACTAATTGGGTAAAACCTGTTCATTATGAAATAAGGGTACCCAATACAAAATGGTGTTTGATCAACTATCCTACAGAGGCTATGGCTCAAGCGGCAAATATGAGTACCGAACAATTTGAGGATTTCTACTTCAATGTATGCAACCTTGACTATTCAAAAATGTCCAAGGCAATGGATCCGTTAGTACAGCTGATGAGCAAGACGGACAGGGTAAGGATAACAGGAGCCAATACAGAGCTTACCTTTTCCATAAAAGGCCTTCCCCCTGTAAAGTGCGACGGCAAGCTGAATATCCCTGACGGCGAAGTGTTTTCTGCTCCAGTTAAAGACTCAGTTAACGGATATATTACATACAACACCCCTTCTGAATATGAAGGGAAGCTCTTTGAAAATGTAAGGCTTGAATTTAAAGACGGCAGGATTATTAAAGCCACAGCCAATGATACAGATGCAGTAAATCAGATATTTGATACAGATGAAGGAGCCCGATACGTGGGTGAATTTGCCATTGGCGTGAACCCATACATAGTAAAGCCTATGAAGGACATACTATTTGATGAGAAAATCATGGGAAGCTTCCACTTTACACCCGGAAGCTCTTATGAAAACTGCTTCAACGGAAACAAATCCTCAGTGCATTGGGATCTTGTTTTTATACAGACTCCTGAATACGGCGGCGGAGAGATATGGTTCGATGATGTACTGATTAGAAAAGACGGCAGGTTTGTACTTCCGGAACTCGACGTATTAAATCCTGAAAATCTTAAGTAAACATATTATATAAATTATGCAGCTGGGAGGAGTATAAATGAAGGATGCTAGAGTTACACAAATGGCAAAGAACCTGATAGGTTATTCAGTAAAGCTGAAAAAGGGAGAGAATATACTAATCGAAGTGTATGATACCGGCGAGGAGCTTGCGGCAGAGCTTATAAAAGAGGTCTATAGGGTTGGAGGTAAACCTTTCCTCACATTTAAGAAAAGATCTCTTATGAGAGAGCTGTTATTGGGAACTGATGATGAGCATATGGCTTTAACAGGACGCTATGAAGCCGAAAGAATGAAAGACATGCATGCATACATAGGGATAAGAGGTCCTCTGAATTCATCAGACTGGTCCGATGTAGCCGGTGATAAGATGGGTGCTTATCAATCCAAGTGGTATATGCAGGTACATAGTGAAATAAGAGTGCCCAGGACAAGATGGTGTGTAATGCGGTATCCGAACAGTTCTATGGCTCAAATGGCCAATATGAGTACTGAACAGTTCGAAGACTTTTACTTCAATGTTTGTAATCTGGACTATAGCAAAATGTCAAAAGCAATGGATCCCCTTGTGGCACTGATGAACAAGACTGACAAGGTAAAAATAAAAGGTGCAGGCACGGATCTGAGCTTCTCAATCAAAGGACTGCCTGCGATCAAATGCGATGGTGAGGCAAACATACCGGATGGCGAGGTATACTCAGCTCCGGTTAAAGAATCCGTCAACGGATACATTACCTATAATACACCGGCTGAATACCAGAGCTACACTTACGAGAACATAAGGCTGGAATTTAAAGACGGCAAGATAATAAACGCCACAGCTAATGATACCGAAAGGATAAATAAGGTATTTGATACTGATGAAGGAGCCAGGTATGTAGGAGAATTCGCCATTGGAGTCAATCCTTATATAATCAAGCCTATGAAGGATACTCTATTTGACGAGAAGATCATGGGCAGCTTTCACTTTACTCCCGGCAGTTCTTATGACCAATGCTTCAATGGAAACAAATCCGCCATCCATTGGGATCTTGTCTGCATACAGACCCCCGAGTACGGCGGCGGAGAGATATGGTTCGACGATGTGCTGATCAGAAAAGATGGCAGGTTCGTACTCCCGGAACTTGATGTGCTGAATCCTGAAAAATTGAAATGATATGTGAGAGGCTATTGATATTTGGAAGAATGTCAATAGCCTTTTTAATAGAATGATGCGTCATGGCTACGGGGTCCGTGGTTGCGAGGTTTCGAGGTATGCTTGGGTATTCCTTATTGGTAAGGGGGCGGGTAACACTGAACACACGGATGTTACACGGAAGCTTACTAATTTCTCAATTACGCTGTCATTCTGAGCGCAGTGAAGAATCTTAACTTTCTTGCCCATCCAATGAAAAATCTTCATGCATTCCTTTAGGGTCTAGATCCTTCGCTTCACTCAGGATGACACAGAGGCTCAAGTAATTATAATGCGACATTAGCGGACGCGCAATGCGCGCCCCTACAATATAATAATGGCAATCCGTAGGGGCGGTCATCGGCCGTCCCGTTAATGACACATCATGGTTGCGGGTGGAGTAAAAAGTCCTTCGAAGCCCTGCATAAACACCCGAAACTCGTAACAGGACCCCTGAGACATGACCCAGTGCCTGCATCTCGCAACCGAAAATGCGACTGCGTCGCATTTTCCTACCATTATCCAATATTACCTAAAAGATTCACCATTTCTATAGCCGTTACCGCAGCATCAAAGCCTTTGTTTCCTGCTTTGGTCCCTGCTCTTTCTATTGCCTGCTCAATATTTTCCGTTGTGAGCACGCCAAAAATCACAGGCAGCCCTGTATCAAGCATTACTTTTGCCACCCCTTTTGATACTTCGCTGCATACATAGTCAAAATGAGGTGTTGATCCTCTTATCACTGCACCAAGACATATTACCGCATCATATCTGCTCGTCTTTGCCAGCTTCTGTGCTGCCAACGGTATCTCAAAGGCACCCGGTACCCAGCTGATATCAATATTTTCATCAGTACATCCGTGCCTTTTCAATCCGTCAATGCAGCCTCCAAGCAATTTACTGCTAATAAACTCGTTGAACCTTCCTGCAACTATTGCAAATCTTCGTTCACCTGCTATCAGGTTGCCTTCAAAAATTCTCATATGTTTCCTCCTATACATTGTGGAGCATGTGCCCCATTCTTTCCTTTTTGGTATGAAGATATACCTCATTTCTGATATTTGCATCCATCTCAATAGGCACTCTCTCGACAACCTCGAGGCCATATCCTGACAATCCTTTGATTTTCCTGGGGTTGTTTGTGATAAGTCTAATTTTGCTTATACCTAGGTCCCTGAGTATCTGGGCTCCTATCCCGTAATCTCTCAAATCTGCCGGAAATCCCAACATAACATTGGCATCTACAGTATCAACACCTGTGTCCTGAAGCTCATAGGCCCTTATCTTATTTACAAGTCCGATTCCTCGTCCTTCCTGCCTCATGTACAGCAGCACTCCCCTGCCTTCGTCCTCTATCATCCTTGCAGCTTCAGCAAATTGCTCCCCACAGTCGCATCTTAATGAGCCAAAGGCATCTCCGGTCAGACACTCAGAATGTACTCGCACCATTACAGGCTCTCCGTCAGATACATTCCCTTTCACAAGAGCGACATGGTGTTCGCCATTTACTTTATTCTCATAGGCAAGTATTCTGAATTCACCGTATTTTGTCGGCATATATGCATTTGCAGCTCTGTATATGAGCTTTTCCTCACGGCTCCTATACCTTATCAGGTCAGCTATGGATATTATTTTCAGGTCATGCTTCTGTGAATACTCAATAAGATCCGGAAGTCTTGCCATTGTACCGTCATCCTTCATTATTTCACATATGACCCCCGCAGGATAAAGCCCTGCCATTCTGGCAAGATCCACCGCTGCCTCGGTATGCCCTGCCCTTTTCAGCACGCCGCCTTCCCTGGCCATTAATGGAAAGATATGCCCCGGCCTGGTCAGATCTTCAGGCCTAGTATCCTGATCCACCAGAGCCTTTATGGTATTTGCCCTCTCAAAAGCTGATATTCCCGTAGAACATCCTATGTGATCTACAGATACTGTAAATGCAGTTTCCTTTGCATCAGTATTGTTATTGGTCATCATTTCTATTTTTAACTGTCTTAGCCTTTCCACAGTCAAAGGTGTGCAGATCAGGCCTCTTCCGTTGATAGCCATAAAATTTATAGCCTCTGGGGTTGCCATTTCTGCTGCCATCAGAAGGTCTCCTTCATTCTCCCTGTCTTCATCATCCACAACTATGATCATTTTCCCTTTACGCAGTTCTTCCAAAGCTTCTTCAATTCTACTGAACATTTCAATTCCTCCTAAAAACCGTTTTCCAACAAATATTCCAAGGATATGTCACTTTTGGCTTCCCTTCCTCCGATGTCCAGCAGTCGTTCAATATACTTGCCGACTATATCGCATTCAAGGTTCACATTGTATCCTATCTTCCTGCCGGGCAATGTAGTATAGTCCCTTGTATGCGGTATTACCGCTACTTTGAAAGACCTTTCATCCAAATGCTGCACAGTAAGGCTGACACCGTCTACCGCAACCGATCCCTTCTTGATTATGTATCTTAGTATCTCCATCCCGGCTTCTATTGTTATCCAAAAAGCGTTATCCTCATTTTTTATATCCCTTATGACTCCTGTACCGTCAATATGACCTGAAACAATATGACCTCCGAATCTTCTCAATGGAGATAGCGCCCTCTCCAGATTCACAGTATCACCTGTCTTCAAGTGTCTCAGATTTGTACCCCTCATTGTCTCCGGCATTACATCAGCTTCAAATCCATTTTCAAAAATGCCCGTAACAGTCAGACAGACTCCATTGACACTGATGCTGTCACCCAACAATGTGCCCTCAAGTACATCCCTGCACTCAATAACAATACTTGCCGATTTCTCCCCCTTTCTAATTCCTTTTACTCGCCCTATTTCTTCAACAATTCCCGTAAACACTTAACTCACTCCTCCCAAGGCACATTCAAATATCCTTCCACAAGCACATCCTTATCAAAAGTTCTCACCTGAGGATATCTGAGTCTGCAGCCTTCACTGATTTTGTATACTCCGGAGCCCATTACAGGAGTCGGAGCAGCTGCCCCTCCGATTATTACCGGTGCAATAAAGAAAGCTGCTTTATCTGCCATGCCCTGTTCCAAAAAAGCTGCAGCTACTGTTCCCCCGCCTTCTACCATCAGACTGTCAATACCTGATTTATACAGTTCTTGCAGCAGTTGTACTATATTAACCCTGCCCTTATTTTTGTCAGTAATGATAATTTCAACACCTTTGTCCTCAAGATATTTTCGCTTTTCAGCCGTCATATCCTCAGTGGATGCCACTATAGTCCTTCTGTCTTCCGATGTTTTCAATACTCTTGCATCCGCTGGTATTCTACCCTTGGAATCCAGTATTATCCTTACAGGATTTATAGTATCCATTCCCTCAAGTCTTGTGGTCAGTTCCGGATCGTCCTTTTCTACCGTATTCACTCCCACCAGTATGGATGAATATCTGTTCCTCAAATGGTGTACGTAATTTCTGGAAAGCTCCCCGCTGATCCATTTCGAGTCTCCAGCCTTTGTTGCTGTCTTGCCGTCAAGGGTCATAGCGGCCTTCAGCAATACAAAGGGTGCTTTAGAGGTTACATACTTAATGAAAATGTCATTAAGCATAAAGGCATCCATTTGGTGAAGACCAACATCAACCTCAATGCCATTGTCTCTTAAAAGCTTTATACCTCTGCCAGCCACAAGGGGATTCGGATCTTCCATAGCAATAACTACCCGTTTGAACTTCCTTTTTACCAGTTCTTCAGCGCAGGGGGGCGTCCTTCCGTAATGGGAGCAGGGTTCAAGATTTATATATATAGTAGAGCCGGCTATATCCTCATTAGCGCTTCTTATGGCGTTTATCTCAGCGTGAGGCTCTCCAGCCCTTTGGTGCCAGCCTTCACCTATTATTCTTCCATCCTTGACTATAACAGCACCTACAAGAGGATTGGGACTTGTAGTACCACTCCCTTTCAGGGCCAGTTCCAGTACTCTTCTCATATAATACGAGTCCTTCAATGCCATCATTCCTCCTTATCGTCATTTGCTAGTATCCCACAATTCAGGTATAAAAAAACAAGACCCTGAAGTAAAATTACTTCAGGGTCTTTAAGCTGACACAATAAATAAGAATTGACAAATAAAAACCTGGCAATGCCAGGGTAGTGTCAATAATACACCTTCTTCCATCCAGACTGTACTGTCGGCCTCGGAGTTTCACCGAATCTGCCAATGCTGCACAAGGCTGCACCAGCTCGCGGGCTTTACCGCCGGTAGGGAATTTCACCCATCCCTGAAGATTTTCTTCATATTAAATTCATTTATATTATAATCCATCTTCAACAATCTGTCAAAGCTGTCTAGTTGCTGTTCTTTATCACATTTATCTCTGCTTTGAGATGCATCATATCCTTTTCCAGAAGCTTTTCACAAAGATCTTTGAATATCCCGTCTATATCCTCAAAGGACTTCTCCGTTTCCGTCACAAGCTTTCCTATCTCTTCAGAAGATTCCTCGAAGTTTGACAGCCTGAGATATTTTCTGACAATCTCACCAAAGGCATCAAGATAATAATAGAAAAACTTCCTTACCAGAGCCAGGCTTTCCGGATTGGTCCTGACCTCTCCTATTATCTTTTCGCCGGTATGGCATACTGCTTCAGCTTTTACTCTTGTCTCAGGATCATTTATCCTGCCTATATCCTTTCTTATGACAAACAGCTTATCAAAGGCATCCTTAATCAGCTTCTCAACAGAATCATCCTCTTCCTGCTCTTCGGTCTCCTCTTCAAGCTCCTGTTCTGCTGCCCTCTTCTTAAAGCTCCCTGCAATGCCGTACATTATTCCTGCAAGTATCATCAATCCGAAGCCTGCTGCTCCTATTGCCAAAGCATATGACAGCTTGCCCATTGCCAGAGTCACTATCGCAGGTATTATAGTCAGAATGAACAATACTACATAAAAATCCTTGTTATGCACTTCTTCACTGTCCTTTCTGATATCAGCCGCCGACACCTCAGCTTCAGTTTTTGCCTTGTTGCTGTCAGGCTTCCTGAATTCCCTCACTTTACTGTTTTTATCATAACTGTGCTTTTCCTCAGCTTTTTTATCAGGGATATCTTCCTTTTCATTAGCGACAGTATAATTAAAAGTCTCCTTCTCATTCCAGTTATCTTTGTGATCATGAGAAGCAGGCTTGCCATGGTGAGATCCTGATCCTATTCCCGAGAGCAGACCAAACAAAGCCTGGAATACAATTCCAAGTATCTTAAATCCCAAAGTGACTGAAAAGGATACTATTCCAAATATGAGTCCGATAAATGAGCTTCCGCCTCTGTGTCTGCTGCACTTTCTGTCAGTTCCATCAAAGCATCCGTGCTCTTCTTCCCATCTTTCATGCGCCATTTTTATCCGCTCCCGTAAAATATATTCTCAATTATATATACTGCTGTTGTCCCCAATATGTTTCAAAAATATTTTTATTTTTTATCTGTTTAAAGGAGCATACAATAATTCAATAAATATTACTACAATTAAAAATCACTTTTCTTCTGCAAATGCTTTCTGCACCATCTGCTGGTGCTTGTCATCTATTCTATCCGTTCCATGGGTTCTGCTGTTCAGAAAATGAATATCGAAATGGCCGTCCATATTGTTCCCTTTTATTTTATCCAGATTAGCTCCTGTACCATAATCTGCACTTCTGTTATCGACCCATTCACTGTCCGGCAGACTGTCCAATCCAGCATGGGGCATTCCTGAGGCAGATGCCGCATATTTCTTACCGTTTATCACTACTATTACAGCTCTTCTTTCCCAGCTCCATTGGCCTCCCCAGATCTCCTTCATAATCTCAGTATCTTCCGGTGCCAGAGTTTCAACATCTGCATGGTTGGAGCCGTAAGTCCTTGCAGCACCAAAGCTCTTCCCTGTATCCACATCTATTACCGCTACGGGAATATCCTTTTCAAAAAGCTTGTCCCCTTCTTCCCACCAATCCAAAAGCACAACCTCTGAATCCGAAAGTATGCTTAAGCTTTCGTTGAGGCTGTTTAATTGCCTTCTTCTGTCTATTCGACCTCTATCACTTACGTCAAAATCAGGCTCAACACTTCCGTCAGCAATCTTCATCTGTATTTCCAGGACTCTATCAATATCACTTCTGTATTCTTCGGCTTTTATCTGAACTGCTTCAAGCAGCTCTTCTTCTTCATCCACTGGACTGGAATGCACGGCTGCTTCAGTGTCTAATGCTTGTCCATAATAAATTGATACTTCATCCTTTTCTTCTTCTTTTAATTCTGCTACGGAAGTATCGGTCTCATGCTGCATGGCAGGTGCCTTGTCCACCTGAGCAAAAAGAACACCTGATAATATCAATAATGCTCCAAGAACTGAAATAAGTATTATATCTACAATTCTTCTCAAAATAATCCTCCTCTCCTTCTGAATACCGAAAATCATTCTGAGCAGTCAAACCCAAATTTTCTCAGACTTTAATATGGTGTGCGCCTTTATAGTCTATAAAAATACTTATAGCAAAGCAAGGTCTATATTTTCCTTAACTGGCAAATTCAAAGCCGCTTATGTATCTGAATAATTGATATTAATGAAGGCAGCTGCAGATAATAAAAGAGAATACAAATAGTACTATTGAAGAAACGTAATAAATTGAAAGGAGATACCGATATGAAAAACTATAAGGATTTGAACAGCACCTATACCACAAGCAGCACTGGCGCCATAGACGAGGGAATGAATGAGACCACAAGAATCCAATATACGGATTCCATATCTGTTCCTGCTTCGGAAAGCACATTGAAAAAGCATAAGAAGGATAATAAAGAGCATCATAAAAAATGAATGATGCGCAACAAACGGACGCGCAATGCGCGCCCCTACAGTATAATAATGGCAATCCGTAGGGACGGCCATTGAACCTCCGCATCTTGCACATTCTTCAGGGCAGGCATGGAAACCTGCCCCTACGTGTTATTCAGCCAAATCACTGGTAGGGGACGATTTCCATACCGTCCCGTTAATAACACATCATGGTTGAGGCTGGATTTAAAAGTCCGCCAAAGCCCTGCATAAACACCCGAAACTCGCAACAGGACCCCTGAGTC
>JAWLHF010000033.1:0-31166 GCA_041690515.1 Clostridiaceae bacterium
TTGTTGTTCAGATTTCATTTTTATAAAGGGAGACTGGAAAAAAATAATAAAATGGGAGGAAAGTAATATGAACCAATTAACCGGGAGGAAGGCTCTGCTTAAACGTTGGACAGCCTTTCTACTTATGTTTGTACTGGTATTTTCAACCTTCGGCAGTGTTAGCGCAGACTCATGGACTCCGAAGACAGAGCAGCCTATATTGGTTGTAACAGGACAAGGCATTGGCCATGAAAATGAGAAGTCCTATACAAAGGATGAACTTATGGCAATGACTCAGTCTGTTAATCTCTATTCAGCAATAAACACTACCCCTACAAAAAGCATATACCTGGGAAAAGGGGTAAAGGTAAATGATCTTTTAGCCGGATCAGGTTTTACCCGTGACAAGTTCAACCTTTACAAAATTGCTTTTGTAGCAGCTGACGGCTATAAAGTCACCTGTGATCCTTCTCATAAGGGGGATTCTACAACTTCAAAAGTGTTGACCACACCCGGCTACGGGGTGGAAAGGTACTACTTTCCAAAGCTTTCTGCCGGTCAATCCGAAGGCAGGGTAGCGGTTGATACTATAATTGCCTTTGAAAGAGCCGGAGATAGGGGGAAGCCTGAGGTCGTACCTCAAAGTTCTTCTTTAGAGACCCTTGGTGATGGTGATGCACCATTACTGATGATAGGGCAGCAGCATGTTGGTGAGCAGAATAATCCTCTGTTCAACAAGACCATACAGAAAATGCTTGTTGGAGAGGAGCTTCCTGCAGTCCTAAAGGTAGGAGCAAAGGAATACACCAGGTCTGATATACTCTTGATGCCCAGAATCAACGGCAACTGGTCCTATACAAAGAAAACGGGCACAGTAACAGACTATTGCGTCGGCATACCTGTATGGGAACTGCTGAAAGGTTATAGTGACAGTGACAAGGTAGAATTCATATCGGCAGACGGCTACAAGAATGAACCTGTGACTGTTGCAGATATAAGGGATGCTTCAAAGCAATACATATTGGCATACGAGGCAGGCTCGGAAAAAAGCGATGCAAAAGCTGTATTTGATACTGCTAAGGATGATACCTCAATATCAGGATATTTCAGGATATACAGCCACAACGGCTCATTGATAAAACTGGTTAATGAGATAAAGGTTACTCCTTCGGGAGGAACAGATTATTCCCAAAGTCCTTATAAGCACATCACAAACGGCGGAAAGGAAGGGGATTCTCCGTACAATGTAGATGCAATAACAGGAGCAACCCTGACCTTTGAAGGACCGGGAGTAGCAGCCAGCATTCCTCTGTCTATCCGTGAAATGGAGAATCAAGATGCGGGAGTGTTCAGGGGAGACTATAAGGATATCAGGAACGGGAATGAGGCGACCTTCAAGTATGAGGGGATACGGCTCGAATACCTTCTAAAGAACATGACCTCCGGAATCACAGGAATCAAGCTTACAGAATCAGCATACAAAGTGCTGTTGAAGAACAGGGTAAGACAGACAATAGCCGAGTTCACTTTGGATCAGATCAACCTGGCAGAATCAAAAGGAAAGCCTATAATAATAGCTTACGGAACTTCTGAACAGGATGGTTCAAATCCAAAACCTTTTGTCTATGATGGAGAAGAAGGTGCCGACGCCGGTCTGGGTAATGAGGATGGCTGTATAAAGCTTGTTTATGACAAATCAGCATTTAGTGCCGATCCGAACCCCCAATACAAGAAGTTCGGCAATGTAGCATATATATATGTTGCAGAAAAAAGTACTCCAGGCTATAAGCATGACAAAGCACCCTTTGATACAGCAGAGAATTCACAATATATCATTACATTAACAGGGGACAAACTGGGACGTGAGGTGAACTATACAGTCAAGCAGCTGGAGGATATGGTTCAATATCAAAATGGAAAGCCTGCTGCTGACGGTATGGGTTATAGAGCTGAATACAGCCTTTCCAATTCGACCTATTGGTATGTCAATGAATATGAAGGAGTCAAGCTTTGGGATTTGCTGAAAAAGTCAGGGATACCTGAAGCTATGGCAGCAGGTGCAGACTCAGCTGCTTTGGTTCAGTTCACTGCTACAGACGGCTATAAGGATTTTGACAAATTCACCTTGGCACAGATAGCAGACCCGGAATCTTTCGGATACTACGAAAAGAATCCATCTGATCTGAATGACGGAAAGTACATCTCCAAAAAAGAAGATGATTTAAGGTCTATAGGGTATCCGGTGCTTGTAGCTTACGGTGTCAATGGATATCCTTACGTAATAAAGAACACACTGGATGGCTACAAGAGCGGCTTGGGCAATGATGGAGGACCATTGCGCATCATATCCGGAAAGACAGAATACTCCCATGCCAATGGATCAAGACAAGCAAAGCTGCTGGATAAAATCGTAGTGGGAAATGAGGTCAACTACAGCACTCATATTGGAAATCCCGATGTGAATTATAAAGGGCTTACATCCAATAAGGCGGTTATTACAGTAATAGGTATGGATGGAAGTACATTAAAGACCCAAAGCCTTACAGTAGCAGATATAGAGAATATGATATACGGCACTGCTGTTTCAAATGCTGATAGAGTAAAGGCAAAGGTTAAAGGTCTCTATGGAGTGAAAAAGGGAGACACCGTGTACAGTGACTTGTATGAAGGCGTGGATCTGGCATATCTCCTGAAGGAGAAGATACAGATTCCGGGGACAAAAGGTACCGTGACCTTTAAAGGCAGTGATTCGGAACTTACTGTTTCCTTGGATGAGATATTCGCATCAGAGCAAAGATCCCTTCTGGCTTTTGCCAAGAACGGTACTCCAATGGTAGCCGACAAGGAAGCAGCGGGTTATGTGAGCTCTTATACCGATGGAGCCGGAGAAAAGGTGAATGTAAAGAACGACGGCGGTCCTTTGATGATATTGATGCCTCAGGAAAAATCCCTTAAGGACGTAAGATCCATCGAGGTAAATCTTCAACCGGACAAATATGCTCATATAGATGATCCATATAAGGAGCTGGGAGATACAGTCATCACTGTTGAGGGTCCAGGGACAAAGCTTAGTGCAGCAAAGGCATTCAAGATTTCAGAAATAGAAGGGAAACAGACCCTGGTGGCAACGGGGGATTATAATATCAAGAAGGCTACTTCGGAAAAACAGCTTCGTTACAGAGGGATAGACTTGTACAGCTTTCTCAGGTCAGGAGAGATAGGACTGCAATCCAATGCAAATGAAGTGGTTATCACTGCAGCTGATGGCAAGACCTTGACCTTACCGTTGGAAGATGTAATGAAAGCTGATTATTTGAACAGCGTGACCAATAAGGCGGACTTAAAAATGATACTGGCATATGGTTCAAGTTCTGTGGACAATACCGATATGGAGGACGGAAGGCCTTTAGTACAGGAAAAGGAATCCGCAGGATATGATCCGATGTATGACAATTATGGAGGACCCCTTTGTCTGGTTGTAGGTCAGAAATCCGCAGAGGATACCAACTCCTCCAATATAGTGAAAAATGTAACCAAGATAACTGTCAATGCTGCTGCCGCAACAAGCTGGAAGCATGATATGAGTCCTGCCTACAGCCAATATCTGGATACTTATGTGTTGGAGCTTTCAGGAATAGCTCTGGAGAGTCCAAGGGCATTCACACTCCGTGAGCTTGAAGCCATGGATGATATAATACTTAGGGACTCCTACACTTATATTGGAGAGCACCAGCATGAGGGATTGGACCTATGGAAGCTGATCGCAGAAAAGGCGGGTTTGAAATCCGGTACAGAACTGACATCCGTAAAGGTTGTAGCATCCGATGGATTTTCAAGAGATATTCTGTCCGTATTTGGCAGGGAAGCACTGGAAAAAGGGATTGCAGACGGTTTGGACAGAAAGATCATAATGCTTTCCTATGCTGCTGACGGAAATCCATTGGTAACCGACACCAACAGTGATGGATATACCGCAGGCAACGAAGGAGGACCCATAAGGATGATAACCCATATGAACCAGGGAGCATGCCTTAAGAATGTTGTGAAGATTATAGTAGATTAAATAAACATATTCGGAGCAGGCTGTATTGCTGTCTGCTCCGAATTTTACCATAGGGGTGGAATATGAGAGTTAAGAGAAAGATACTGGCTGCAGTATTTTTGATTATAATTGCTCTGCTTTCAACTGCATGCAGCATCAGAACTGCTCCGAAGCCGGATGCGGAAAGTACAGCAAGTATCAAAACGGACGTACAGCAGGAACAGCCGAAAGAGCAGAAGCAGGAGCAGGAACAGGAGCCGGAGGAGAACATTGATGAAGCATCCGCAGCGGAAACAGCAGTGGAAGCTGATAAAACTGTTGAAGTAGAGCAGAAGAGCATTGAGGAGCCTGAAAAAGTAAATGAAGATGAAGGCTCATCCCTTCTAATTGAAGGTTCAGGAGCAGATGGCCAGGTTGTTATGACCCTTGAAGAGCTAAAAGCCATGTCAGAGGCATATGTGGAAGATGATTTCTTTTCCTTGAACAGCTATGGCACCAAGGAATATTTTCATTTCAGGGGTGTTAAGCTGAAAGCTATTTTAGATAAAGCAGGCTTGAAGGATACTGCAGCCACTGTGAAATTTGTTGCTTCTGACGGATATGAGCATGAAATAACTGCAGAGCAGGCTTTAAGAGAAGATTATATTGATGAACAGAACCCTGATAAAAAATACCCCGTAATAATAGCATGGCATGAAAACGGTAAGGACTATGATGCTGAGAAAGGAGCACCCTTCCGGCTTGTAATGGGACAGAAGGAGCCGGGGGATGTAAACAAGCCTCAGTGGGTACAGAATGTCTCAAGGATAATAATTGAGTAGGAGAGCATTTTATGAACAGGAACAAGGTCTATTCGGCGGTTTTGCTGGTATTTATCATTGTGCTGTCGGCAGCCTTATGGCTGATGAATGATACACGTAAAGAGAAAGCATATATAAAGGAGATCGTCCCCAGTGCGGGTAAAATAATCCTTATGAGGGAGGATGAGAAAACAGCCTTTATACAGGAGAACTTTCCCGCAGTAGAAAAGATTTACAGCATAGACGGGGTTCCGGGCGGCTTTGTGACCTCCGGCACAGGGTATGTGGGGACTATAAAAACACTGGTGGTCATAGACAATGAGGGAAAAAAGACAGCGGGAATACGGATTCTGGAACAAGGGGACACTCCGGACTATGCAGACCCTATAATGGAAAACTGGTTCACTGACAGGTTCAGAAATTTGGATTTGTATGAATATCTCAGGCTGGTGGTATTGGATCCTGAGAAGGCAACGGATATAGTGCAGGTAACCGGAGCAAGCGTTTCCAGCCAGGCTGTTGTCAATAATGTCAATTCTGCTATAGGTGCCTGGAATTATCTTGCCGCAGGAGTTGAAAAAGAACCGGTGGAGAATGTTATTTCCCAGGAGATGTGGGAAAAGGATGAGAACAGTTTTGTAATCAACTGGCCTGAAGGTAACTCCAGAAGGATCAATGTGGAAGAACTGGCGGATTATCCCCAGGTTACCACTGAGACAATACTGCAAAGAACTACGGGTGTCAAAATCGAAATAACCGCAACCGGACCTTTGCTTAAAGATATTCTTATAAAAAATGGTATAGATATAGGTGATTATGAGGCAATAGGAATTACAGGCAGAGATGACTATTATACAATGATAAGCAAGGATATCCTCGAGAATAGGGATATAATTCTGGGTACGGTATTTGACGGAAAAGAAATCCCAAGAGAAGAAAAACCCATCAGAGTTGTGGTTCCGGATGAAATGGGGGTCTATTGGGTCAAAATGGTCAACAGGATAGATCTTTATGAACATATTTCACCAAAGGATATCAGGAATGTCCACATATTCGGATCATTGACAGAAGGTATCGAGCCTTACTATTATGAGTATTACGGCAGCAAGGACAAAGCATATCTTGTTGGAAAGATACTGTCCAGGTTTTCACAGGTTGATCCAAATGGATTCTTCACCATGACAGGCTCCGACGGGTTGGTAAAGAATGAAACAATCAGCATGGTTAGGGACAGATACTACATCAAGACAGAAGGGGATAATGCGCCTATGAATATCGGTCCGGCATTTAAGCTGGGCATGAATGTAAAAGAAATGAGCTGTTTTTCCACGACCTCAGATGCTGTTATATTCCCGGAAATAATGCTGAATGTCATAGGGGCGGAAAACACTGCACAGGGTAAAGGCTTCAAATTGAAAGCAGCCCTTGAAGCGGCAGGCATGGTTCTGGGTGATGGGCAAGAACTGGTAGTAGTGGATACAAATGAAAAGGAATATCCCTTAACGGAAGCCGATATTGAAAGCTCTTATCTGATACCTATAGAGGACAGAACTGATGCGATTGCCGGAGACAAAGAAATCAAATCGGTTAAGTACATAATGAAAGTCCATAGATAGGATGGAAACAGGCAATGAAAGAAGAAAAAACAAAAAATGTCCGAGCTTCGGTACAAGCATTCATATTTCTCAGTGTCAGTACGGTTGTTGTTCTTTACTATATGTATACAAAAGGTGTGATAGGCTTCAAAATCCTTGGGGTAGGAGACCTTAACCCCTATGGAGGATGGAGTGCGGTAAGGGAGTATGCAACTGACAGCAGCTACGCTTTTGAAGGTATAAGCAGTAGTATGGCGCTGACCATAGCAATACTGACTTCAGCAATCATAGGAGGAAGGTTCTTTTGCGGCTGGATATGTCCTGTAGGAGCTGCACAGGATCTTTTCTCATGGCTGGGAAGATGGTTGAAGATACCTGAATATGGAGACAACGGAAGAAAAGCAGCAGGCTTGGAATTGGTCAAGTATCCAATATTGCTGGTGCTTCTGCTTATGTCCGTATTTGGATATGGAGCAGTGGCTGCAGATTTTTCGCCGTGGAGGGCATTGTTGAGCCTTCCGAAGCTGACTGCAGCCTGGTCAGAAATGGAGATAGGCTTTGTGATGTTGGGAGTTGTTCTTCTGGCATCGGTATTTGTGCCAAGATTATTCTGCCGGTATTTATGCCCACTGGGGGCAGCCCAGGCACTCTTCAGTTCTCTTGGAGTCATTTGTCTCAATAGAAGCAGAGATTGCAAAGGCTGCAAAGGATGTATGGTGAGATGCCCAACCGGACTCAACCTCTCCTCGGATAATTCCGATCATTCTCCTGAGTGCACCAGATGCCTTGACTGCACAAGGGAGTGCAGAATGGAAAAGAGGCGAAGAATGGAGCTTACTGTAGGAAAGTACAGCATATCATCAAAGGGATATGTTCTGTTTATGCTTGCAGTATTCTTTGTGGTATGGATAGGATTGCCCCATATATGGCAGGGAGGAGCGCTGAATCATGGAACTCTTCCGGGAGCACTGAAGGATGGAATATATGACGGAGAAGCCAGAGGCTTTGCGGGAAGGATACTAACAGAGGTTGTAGTGTCGGAGGGCAGACTTACGGAGATAAGGATTATTGAGCACCATGAAAGCAGCGGATGGTACGAAGAGGTATTCATGCTGCTGCCGGGAGAAATGATAAAAAAACAGAGGATATATGTTGATGAAATAAGCGGAGCAACCAAGACCAGCAAAGGTCTGATAAAGAGCGTAGAAAATGCTGTGAAGAAAGCTTTTTAGCTTGGCTGCTCAGGATGAAAAAGAACGTGTGCTATAGTAATGCCACCTGATCGATTTGCAGGTGGCTTATGTTTTTTTCAGGTAATGGCAGTGTTTTGTGTCCTTTGAAGTTTTAAAATCATAGATGTATAATATATATAAAATAATGCGAGATACGCAGATTATTTTTTCAGGAGGTTATAGAATGGGGTCCGTGAGGGTAATATCTGACAGTACATGCGATTTGTCCCGGGAACTGCTGGATAGGCATGGTATTGATATTGTACCGCTATATGTCGTTTTTGGCGATGACTCATACCGGGATGGAATCGATATAACTTCGGAAGTGCTTTACAAGATGGCAGAGGAAAGAAAAACGCTGCCCAAGACCTCTGCACCGTCGCCCATGGATTTTTATCAGATCTTTAAGAAACATCTGGATGAGGGAGAAGATATAATATACATAGGATTGTCTTCTGAGCTATCAGCTACTGTCCAGAATGCAAAACTTGCAGCTTTGGAACTATCTGAAGACAGGATAGAAATAGTCGACTCAGGCAATCTTTCCACAGGGATAGGATTGCTTGTTATGAAAGCTGTAGATTATGCGGAACAAGGGCTGGGGATACATGAAATTGCAGAAAAGGTCAGAGAGCTGATCCCCAGGGTAAGGACGAGATTTGTGATAAACACTCTGGAGTACCTTTATAAGGGTGGGAGGTGTACGGCTCTGGAGAGTTTCTTCGGAGGACTGTTGAACATAAAACCCGTTGTAACAGTAAAAGATGGCAGGATGGTACTTGAGGAGAAAATCAGAGGCAAAAGGGAGAAAGCCCGTAACAATATGCTGGATAATGCACTTGCGGACAGGGATGAAATGCTGACTGAAAGGATATTTGTGACCCATTCAATGGATCAGGAGGAGGCGGTGCTTATTAAGTCGGCTCTGCAAA
Organism: Clostridiaceae bacterium; assembly: GCA_041690515.1. GTDB lineage: Bacteria > Bacillota > Clostridia > Lutisporales > Lutisporaceae > BRH-c25. The sequence continues at coordinate 8,581 of JAWLHF010000033.1, forward strand.
AGGATATTAATGGAGCGGAAATAATAATTACAGATGCAGGGTGTGTGATTTCCAGCCATTGTGGTCCCAAAACCGTTGGTATATTGTATATATTGGGACGGGATATGAAACCATAGATACAGTCGGAAGGAATGTGTAATACGGAGGATATTATGAATACAGACAAGCTAAAGTACAAAATGCTGGTAAGTGATATGGACTATACACTTCTAAACAAGGAAAAGAAGGTTTCCAAAAGAAACAGAGATGCCATCAGGAAGGCAATGGAGAAAGGTGTCCATATGGTGGTTGCTACAGGCAGAATATATACTTCAGCAAGAGTATATGCAAGGCTTCTTGGTGTGAATACACCCATAATCGCCAGCAACGGAGCGATAATCAGGGAGGCGGCCTTCGCTAATCTCAAGGATACGGAGAAGACCATCTACAAGCAGACACTTGATGTGGAAGCTGTGAAGGAAATGGTGAGATTGTCCCATAAGTATGGGGTTTTTTGCCATTTTTTCACTGAGGATACCATATATGCTGAAAAGCTGGTAAATGTATCCCTTAGATATACCGAATGGAACAAGTATCTGGGGGAAGAGGATCAGGTTAAGATCAGGATTGAAGAGGATATGGAAAATGCCATAGTGCAGGAGAAGACAGACATTTTAAAAGCTGTTGTAGTAGATGATGACGATACGAAGCTTCAGAAGCTGAGAGAGGATATAATGAGCACCGGGGTCGTATCTGCAAGCCAATCCATGAAAGGTAACCTGGAAGTGATGAACAGGGATGTCAGTAAAGGCAACGCCGTTAAAACTCTTGCAGCCATGTATGGAATAAGCAGGGAAGAGGTAATAGCCATAGGGGACAACGAAAACGACATGAGTATGATCGAATATGCCGGCCTGGGCATTGCAATGGGCAATGCTGAAGAATGCCTCAAGAATGCGGCGGACCACATAACCTGTGATTATCAGGAGGATGGGGTCGCTGAGGCAATAGAAAGATTTATATTGTAATATGGAGTATTTGGCAGGGGATATAAGATTTGACTTTTCAAAATATTTTGTTTACTGGCTGCATATATTATGTTAACATAAATATATGCAGATTTGGCAGGCGACATATGAATCAAGGAAATGTTAAGCACGAAACGTACAGCAAACAGATATATTGAAAAGGAAGAATAGTTATGAAAAAGCTCTTTCTCTTATTTTCTGCTTTGTTTTTCGCATTCACCTGTGTGAATTTCAATAATGCAAGCATGCCTGCTGCTCTGGGTAAGAAGATAATATATGACGAGGAAGCCGTAAGTAAGATCCAAAGCATGCCGGCAATTAAAACAATGACCTATAATATCCACAGAGGGATAAACAAAGAAAACAAACTGGATCTGGATAGAATAGCAGAGGTGATCCAAAATTCAGAGGCAGAAATAATAGCCCTTCAGGAAGTCGAAAGATTCTCTGTGAGAACAAGATTCCAGGATCAGATAGAGTACATTGCCGATAAGCTGGCCATGCATTATGCATATGGAAAAAGCATGCAGATTTTGAATTGGCAATATGGAAATGCAATTCTGAGCAAGTATCCCATTGCTGAATATGAAGTATATCAGCTTCCATCAAAAGGTGAGCAAAGGACCCTTTTAAGAGCCGGATTGAACGTCCATGGAAGGAGGATATCCTTTTACACTACTCACCTTGGTCTCGACAAGGATGAGAGGGACATGCAGATTCAGGAGATTGTAAAGCTGATATCCGGAGATGGTAATTATATTTTGTCAGGAGATTTTAACTCCAGGGTGGACAAGCTTGGGTTAATACTTGAGAGCAGCAGGGATTGTGCAGACTTTGCTGATGATGTGGACAAGGCCACCTTTGAAGGAAAGGGCATGAGCGAACGTATAGACTACATTTTTGTTTCACAGGATTTTGATATAATACAATATGACGTATTGGATTCAGATGCCTCGGATCACTACCCAGTGACCGGCACGCTGAAGTTTATTGATTGAACATATAATTGACGAAAGTCAATTTTTTTTTTGCACATTTTGTGAATAATACGGAAAAGGACTATTAAGGAAGGAGATATCTCATGGCATTTAATCCAAAACGTGTCCTCATTGAGCAGGATGCGCTGAAATTCCCTCTTGGGCAGAAGCTATTTGAACTCTTTAAAGAGGAGGATGTGGAAATGAGTATGCTGAAATCACATAACAGAGTCACCTCAATACCGGGTAAGACACCTCAGCAGGCATATTCCGAGGGTAAGAACACCCTAGTAGTAGGTGTAAGGAGAACATTGAGTTTCGAAAGCTGCAAGCCTTCCGCCCATTATCAGCTTCCTCTTGCAACCGGATGTATGGGTATGTGTATGTATTGCTATTTAAACACACAGCTGGGCAAGAAACCTTATATGAGGGTATATGTCAATGTTGACGAAATACTGGAAAGTGCAGAAAAATACATAAAGGAACGCACGCCGGAGATCACTCGGTTTGAGGGGGCAGCCACATCTGATCCGATACCCGTGGAGCCATACACAGGCAGTCTCAGGCAGACCATAGAATTTTTCGGTAAGCAGGAGCTGGGAAGGTTCAGGTTCGTAACAAAATTCACTGATGTGGAAGGAATAGTAAATGCTGTGCATAACGGACATACCACCGTAAGATTCAGTCTCAACTCTGCAAATGTGATAAGGAAATACGAGCACAGGACTGCTAGTATGGAGGCGCGGGTGGCGGCAGCACAGAAAATCATAGAGCATGACTATCCTCTGGGGTTTATTATTGCACCGGTGATGCTTTATGAGGATTGGAAAAAGGATTATGGAGGTATGCTCCATGAACTGGAGGATAAGCTGGGGGAATACAGGGACAGGAGAATAAGCTTTGAGATTATCTCACACAGGTTCACATCAAGGGCGAAAAAAACTATCAATGAGATATTCCCGGAAAACGATGTACCTATGAATGAGGAAGAAAGAAGGTACAAGTACGGTCAGTTCGGTTACGGCAAATATGTATATGGAAATGAAGAGCTCATGGAAATGGAAAGCTTTTTCAGGGAAAGAATAGGAAAAATTTTTCCAAACAGCAAAATAGATTATGTGATTTAATATTTATTTGACTTACAGAATTATGATATAATTGAAATGCATGCATGTATATGAAAATTATGGTACATGCAAAATATTATTTGGGGGTATGAAGATGAAAAAGGTTTCCAAAAAACTAAGCTGGATGCTCGTACTTGTCATGATTCTCTCAATGCTGATGCCCATGGGGAGCATATGGGCAGAGGATACCGGCGCAGTAACAGTGACTGTACTTGGCACTACAGATCTTCATGGAAGGATATATCCATGGGAGTATGCCACAGACACAGAGGATATTGACGCAGGTATGGCAAAGATTCAAACCCTAATTAAGCAGGAGAAGGCGGCCAACCCCAATACAGTACTGATTGATTCAGGGGATACGCTGCAGGACAACATGGCTGACATATTCAACAACGATCCTGTTCATCCCATGATGGAAGGCTTGAACTACATGGGATACGACACTTGGACCCTGGGAAACCATGAGTTCAACTTCGGACTTGATTTTCTGAACAGGAACATTGCCGCATTCAAGGGTAAGGCTCTTGCGGCAAACATATACAAAAGTGACGGTACCAGATTCGTAGAACCCTATGCAATATTTGAAAAAGCTGGTGTAAGGATAGCGGTAGTCGGACTCATCACACCACACATCCCAAGATGGGAGGCTTCCAATCCTGATCATTTCAAGGACCTTACATTTACTGATCCGCTGGAAGAAGCAAAAAAGGTCGTTAAAGAGCTGGAAGGAAAGTATGATGTGCTGATAGGCTCATTCCATATGGGAGATACACCGGAGTATTCCAACACAGACGGTGCTCTTCCAATAGCAGAGGCATGTCCTGAATTTGACGTGATATTCTGCGGACATAAGCATGCGAAGTTTGACAACATTACTTCCAACTCAGGAGTTAAGCTTATAGAACCCGGTAACTACGGATGGGCTCTGGCTAAAGCAGATATAAAGGTTGAAAAGACAGCTTCCGGCTGGGAAGTAAAAGAAGTTGAAACAAAGAACCTGCCAACTGACAAAGTGCAGGCAGATCAGGAAATGCTTGATCAATTCAAAACTATACATGATACTGCACAGGGAGAGGCAAACAAGGTTGTCGGACAGATTACCGAAGACTTTATAAAGGGAGTCGACTATCTGACCGGTGAAGCCCAAATTACAACAATGGCTACAGCCCAAGTCCAGGATACAGCTGTAGTGGATTTTATAAACGAAGTGCAGGCACATTACGCAAAAGCTGAGATATCATCAGCTGCACTGTTTAAGAATGATTCCACCCTAAATAAGGGGGATTTCAAGAAGAAGGATGTTGCAAACATCTACATGTATGAAAACACTCTTATGGGTGTCAATATCACAGGTAAGAACCTGAAGGCATACATGGAGTGGTCTGCTAATTACTATAATACATATAAGGAAGGAGACCTGGCTCCGGGTTTCAATGCTGACATAAGAGGCTACAATTATGATATGTTCTCCGGTGTCAATTATGAAATAGACATTACAAAACCTGCCGGAAGCAGAATAGTGAATCTTACCTTTAAAGGTGAGCCTATAGATGACAATAGAATTTACAAGCTGGCATTGAACAACTACAGGTTTGGTACACTGCTTTCATTAGAACTGGTCAAGAATGAAGACAAATATTATGATTCCTTTGAAGAGTTTGGTGATGCAGGAAGAGTAAGAGACCTCATAGTGAAGTATGTTCAGGAAAACCTTAAGGGTAAGCTGGATCCAAAGGTTGACAACAACTGGAAGATAGTTGGAGCTGATTATGAGCATCCTCAAAAAGATGAGATAATCGCAAAGGTAAAAGAAGGCAAAATTAAGATACCTACTTCCATGGACGGAAGGACTCTGAACATAAGGGCATTGAATGTAAATGACGTAGCAAAGATGGGTGAGATAGAAGGAACATCCGTAATAAGTCTTGTTACGGTAAATGACTTCCACGGCGCAATGACAGGGGATGCAAAGAACCCTGGCATTTCAAAGATGGTAGCATATCTTAAAAATGAGGAAAAAGCAAATAAAAACGGAACCCTCATACTTTCTGCCGGTGATATGTTCCAGGGAACAGCCGATTCCAATCTGCTTTATGGTAAGCCGGTTGTAGTTGCTATGAACACAGCAGGGTTTGATGCAATGGTACTGGGCAATCACGAGTTTGACTGGGGCCTTGATAAACTCAAGGAAAGAATTGCACACTCTTCATTCCCATACCTTGGTGCCAATCTGATTGATAAAGCAACAGGCAAGACAGCCGATTTTGTAGAGCCATATACAATCATAGACAAGAACGGCATAAAAGTCGGAATAATAGGTATATTGACACCGGAGACAGAGACAAAGACAAAGCCGGATATAGTGGCTCCTTATGAATTCAGGAATCCTGCCGAAGTTGTTAATGCTCTGGTGCCTGAAGTAAAGGCTGCCGGTGCTGATGTAATAGTTGTTCTGTCGCACCTTGGTGCAATGCAGGACAGCGCAACAGGAGAGATCACCGGTGAAGCTGCAGAACTGGCAAAGGCTGTAACCGGAGTTGATGCGATAATTGGCGGACATACCCATGCCAACGTAAGCGGATTTGTAAACGATATACCTATCGTTGCAAACAACTATAACGGAAGGTCTGTAGGCCATATTGACATATTCATGGATACTGAAACCAAAACTGTGAACAAGAGAGTTCCTTATCTGGACGGCAATGTGGTGAAATCAATGGAAGATTCGGCAGTTTCAGCCTGGTATGCACAAGTTCAAACCAGCATTGCTCCTATTAAGGATGAAGTGGTTGGAAATGCAACAGCAGATTTCCCGCACAGTCCTAATGAAACGCAAACCACACTTCTTGGCAACTGGGTTACTGATGTAATGAAGGAAATCGTAGATGCAGACATAGCAATCCAGAATGGCGGAGGCTTGAGAAGAGATCTGCCTGCAGGGGTTGTTACAATGGGATTGATGTATGAGATCATGCCTTTTGACAATACACTGTTTACTTTTGATCTGACTGGCAAGCAGGTCAAGGCTGCAATTGAACATGGTATAATGGCAGAAACCTTTAGCCCGGGTCAATTCGCAGGCTTGAAGGTAAAATATGACTCAACAAAAGCTGCGGGAGAAAGAATAGTTGAGATCACTCTTTCAGACGGCACTCAACTGGAAGATGAAAAGCTCTACAAGGTTGTGACCAATGACTTCCAGGCTGACGGCGGAGATGGTTATACAATGTTCAAAGAAGGACTGAACAGATATAACACAAATATTCCTGTAAGAGAAGTTCTTGTGGATGAAATCAGGGAAAAAGGCAGCATCAGTCCTGTAGATGATGGAAGACTGATAGATGTGACCAAGACCGGCATGATGATGTTCAGAATGGCAGCATAAAGATGCTTAACATCAGGGAAGGTACTGAACCTTCCCTGATTATTTTTTACTATACTAAATATTTAACAATTGGAAGGAATATCAGTAATTTATGTAGAATATAGTAAAACGTTCTGGACATAGCATTTTATATGATGATAGAATAGATATACTCATAAAATTAAATTTCAAGATCCGGGGAATTTTTATTTTCCCTTCGTCAATACAGTTTACGAGGAGGACACAGTTTTGAACGTAGAATATATTAACCCATTTATAAATGTATCAGTCAATCTAGTACAAACAGTATGCAATGTAGGTGTTAGCAGAGGTCAGGTATTTGTAAAGACCACTCCTTTTGCAGCCGGAAAAGTTGTCATAATAATAGGTATCGCAGGAGAGTTCAAGGGGCAGGTGTTCTTCAGCATGGACGAAGCTACAGCCTGTAAGATAGCTTCTGCTATGATGTTTGGTATGGAAGTGAGTTCATTGGATGAAATGGCAAAGAGTGCGATAGCTGAGCTTGGCAACATGATAATGGGCAATGTATCTACTGAGTTCTTCAACACAGGAGTAAAAATCGACATCACACCTCCAACAGTATTGGTGGGAAATGATATGGCCGTTTCTACAAAAGGAGTTAAGACCATCTGTGTACCTATCATACTGGATAATATGGGAGAGATACAGATAGATGTATCTGTTACGGAATAAAACCCTCATAAAAAGGAATGCTAAGTAAGGGAGAGCAATTTTGCCGGATTTTTCATTTTCTGAATTAATCGGCAGACTTGCTTTTTTAGTGGAATAAAATTGGCAGAACATACTTGCCGTGCATTATTCGTTAATGTATGATATATTTGTGCATGAATCAGCATGAGCATTAATGGGAGTTGTTATTATGGGCATTAACGTTGTATTGGTGGAACCTGAAATACCTCAGAATACTGGAAATATCGCCAGAACCTGTGCAGCAACAGGCTGTAAGCTTCACCTTGTAAGGCCTCTTGGTTTTTCTGTGGATGATAAGCACTTGAAAAGAGCAGGATTGGACTACTGGAGCCTGGTAGATATCAAATATTATGATTCTTTTGATGAATTGATAAGTCAGTACCCTGAAGGGGTATTCTTCTATTTGACTACAAAAGGGACAAAGAAGCATACTGATGCAGCATATAAGCAGGATTGCTTCCTGGTATTCGGTAAAGAGACTGCCGGGCTACCTAAGGAGCTGCTTGATAAGAACAGGGATAACTGCATAAGGGTGCCTATGATAAATGATGCCCGGTCACTCAATTTGTCCAATTCTGTTGCAATTGTAGTATATGAGGCATTGAGGCAGATAGGCTATCCCGGAATGCTGTAAGATAAACAGGCCGAAAAATAAAAATGCTTGTGGGAGGAATATGAATGGGTATAAGGATCATAACAGACTCAATCTGTGACGTTCCCAAGGAATATGTCGAAAGGTACGATATAAGGGTGATCCCCTTGACTGTGAACTTTGGAGATCAATCATATAAAGACGGTGTGGATCTTACTTTGAAGGAGTTCCTCGACAAGCTTGAGAAAGCAGAGGTGCTTCCTACTACTTCTCAGGTGCCGCCGGGGGAGTTTCTTGAAGCATACAGGGAAGAAATAGCAAAGGGCAATAAGATCATATCAATACATGGATCCTCACAGCTTAGCGGTACCTACAGTTCTGCGGTAATCGCTGCGGACCAGGCAGGGGGAGAAGACATAAAGGTCATTGACTCCTCCGGAATAACACTGGGTGCAGGAATATTGGCGATAAAAGCCGCCAGGCTTGCAAAGGAGGGTATGGATCAGGACGGGATAGTACAGGAAATAGAAGAGAGTAAGAAAAGAGTCAAATCATTCTTCATACTAGATACCCTGAAGTATCTTCACAAAGGCGGAAGACTTTCACTTACAGCATCGCTGGCGGGTTCAATACTAAATATTAAGCCAATACTCACAGTTGCTCACGGCAAGCTGGAGTTGTTTGAAAAGGCCCGTGGCATTAAAAAGGCTATTTCAATGCTGATGGATACAATAAAGGATAACGGCTGGACCCTGGATGGAAAAGTTATTGGATTAAACCATATTGCCGATCCTGAGCATATGAGCATGCTTGAGGAGGAGCTCAGGAAAGAATACGGTATAAAAGAGATAATCAGAGGTGAAGTGGGTTCGGTGGTAGCCACCCACGGAGGTCCCGGGGCAGTAGCAATACATTTTGAAATATAAGGAGAGGATGTTCCATGGAATCCAAAGTATATTTTACCAGCGTTCACTCCCACGGCAAACAGGAGAGTCTGCTTGCAAAGATGCAGAAGTTGTTTGACAAGGCGGGCTTTGGAGACATGATCTCCAAGGATGATATAGTAGCAATAAAGATGCATTTTGGAGAAAAGGGCAATACTGCTTACATAAGGCCCACTTTTGCAAGGCAGATAGTGGATAAGATCAGGGAAAAGGGAGGAAAGCCGTTTCTGACTGATACAAACACGCTGTATAATGGATCAAGAGCCAATGGGGTTGACCACTATGAGACTGCAATCCGCAATGGTTTTTCTTATGCAGTTGTCAATGCTCCGATAATAATCGCAGATGGCATATACAGTAAGAATTCTGTTGAAGTTGAAATAAACAAGAAACATTTTGATAGGGTGAAGATCGCAAAGGAAATTGAAAGTGTTTCCAAGATGATAGTGCTGTCCCATGTTAAAGCTCATGAAACAGCAGGCTTTGGGGGAGCAATAAAGAATCTTGCCATGGGCTGTGCTCCTGCAGCAGGTAAACAGCAGCAGCACTCTGTAATGAATCCAAGAGTGTCCAGTAAATGTGTGGGCTGTGAGACCTGTCTTAAGTACTGCCCTGCTGCCGCAATTACCAAGGAGGGGGAAAGGGCGCTTATTGGCGAGACCTGCATCGGCTGCGGTGAATGTATATCAATGTGCCCCATAAGAGCTATAAGCCCCCAATGGGATACCGAGATTCCATTATTCCTTGAGCGATTGGTTGAATACGCATATGGTGCTGTTAAGAGTAAAGAGGATAATGTAGGATATATCAACGTGCTTATGAACATTACTCCTTTATGTGATTGCGTGGGCTTCAGCGGTGCATATATTGTACCTGATATCGGGATACTGGCTTCTAAAGACCCTGTCGCAATAGATATGGCTTCATATGATCTTGTAAATGAACAGTCAGGTAATCATAACAGCAGCCTGAAGTGCAACCATGAAAAAGGCGGGGATAAATTTAAAGGATTGTATAATAATGTTGATGCAACAAGACAGTTTTCCTATGGGGAGGAAATTGGGCTTGGAAATAGAAAATATGACTTGATAAAAGTTTGACAATATCATATTTTTCGTGTATATTAAATATGTGGGAATTAAACAAAATATTACATACATTTCTAGAATAGATTTTTTCGATAATAAATGAAATGAGTATTGAACAAATTAATAGTGCGGTGGATGATTTTCGGGAGAGACCAGCAATGGCGCCGAAGGAATAAGTCATAACAAGTGCTTTATGATGAAGCTCTCAGGCAAAAGGACCGATAATCGGACGCACCTCTGGAAAGCGAAAGCACCGAAGGATCAACTCGTTAAATGGGATTTAGGCTCATCTATCGAAGAATATCTCAGGTCAAGGACAGAGGTAGAGGCAAAGTCTCTATCTCTTTTTTAGTTTTTGCAGCTTAACAATTCTATTCTTATGTAAAATTTGATACGGAGGGATAACGCTGAAAAATGCTTATAGAGTCCTTACCAACAACATTCTGGTAAAGGATAAATATCGCGAAGTTATGGATATTACACTTTTAGATGGGCAATATATTGATGTATTGAAATCGGCACGAGACATGGTGCATAAAGGCTCAAAGCTGGTGACTCATCCGCTGATGGGCAGCATAAAACCCAATGAAACTCCCTATAGAAGTATCATATTGTCGGAGGGAACAACCCTCGACGTTGAGTCTCTTACTATCATAGAAAACAGCATATCGACAACCGAAAAGTTCCAAAGGGACAACAAGGTTCTCCGTTGGAATGAGGATGTACTGGAGGATTTCAGATTTGTTGATCTGAAGCTTTTTGAAAGTGCATTGGACAGTATTTTAAAATAAATTATGCCTATAGGAGGAATAAAATGAGTAAAGTTTATGATGTTGCAATAATAGGTGGTGGACCTGCAGGTCTTGCAGCCGGTTTGTACGCTTCAAGATCCAGAATGAGCGCAATTATAATTGAAAAGGCAAAATGGGGGGGACAAGCGGCAACTACCGAAGAACTGGAGAATTACCCCGGATCCATGGAAATGCCTACAGGGCCAAAGTTGATGGAAAGGATGAGAAGTCAAGCCGAAGCTTTTGGTACAGAATTGGTAAAGGGTGATGTTACCGGCTTTGACATATCTGATAAGGTAAAGGTGATAAAGCTTGCTGACGGCAGTGGTATCAGCGCAAAGACAATAATCATAGCAACAGGAGCTCAGCCTATGGTATTGGGTGTTCCAGGCGAAATGGAGCTGAGAGGCAAGGGTGTATCCTATTGCGCAACCTGTGATGCAGACTTTTTCACAGAATTGGAGGTAGTGGTTGTAGGCGGCGGAGATGCAGCAGTTGAAGAGGCTATATACCTTACAAAGTTTGCTGAGAAAGTCACTATAGTACATAGAAGAAATGAGTTCAGAGCAGCAAAATCAATAGTGGAAAAAGCTATGAGCAATGAAAAGATTGATATAAAATGGGATACAGTCCTTGATGAGATATACGGTGATGGAATAGTGGAAGGCGTTAAGATGAAAAACGTCAAGACAGGTGAGGTTACTGATTTTAGGACTGACGGAGTATTCATGTTTGTAGGTACAAAACCTATATCAGAGTTTGCCAAGGGTGTGGTAGACATGGATGAAAAGGGTTATATAAAAGCAGATGAAGAAATGAGGACATCCGTTGATGGTATTTTTGCAGCAGGGGATGTAAGGAAAAAATCACTGAGGCAGGTAATAACAGCTGCTGCTGACGGAGCAATAGCTGCCGTAAATGCAGAAAAATATATAGAAAAGAATTTTGAGCATTAATTAGGCTAAGGTAATCCTATAGGGATTGCCACGTGCCACGTGCCACGAGCATTCAAGGAAGGGCTTCGAAGACTTGTCTTAATGTACAAAGCTCGAAGCAACAATGTGCGAATCGATATTTTAAAAGGAGGTGAAAATAATGATAGAGCTTAACAAGGATAATTTTGAAGCGGAGGTACTGCAGGCTGCAGGACCGGTGCTTGTTGATTTCTGGGGAGACAAATGTGAACCATGCAAAGCATTGATGCCGGAAGTACATAAGCTGGCAGAGAAATACGGTGACAAGATAAAGATGTGCAAGCTTAATACAGGTGAAAACAGAAGACTTGCAATAGGACAGAAAGTTATGGGTCTTCCAACCTTCATAGTATACAAAAATGGAGAAAAGGTTAAGGAAATAAGCGGTGCGGAAAACTGCACACCAGAAACAGTAGAGAACCTTATAAAAGAGAACATATAGGGAAAAGATATCTTCAGACCATGTTTTCTTAATATATTCATATTATTAGGGAGGTGAACGTTTTGCGTTTAGAGTTGGGTAATATATTCATAAAAGACGTACAGTTCGGTGATGCTACCAAGGTAGAAAATGGTACTCTTTATGTAAATAAAGCTGAGCTCTTGGAGGCTGTCAGCGGCGATCCAAGACTTACAAAGATTGAGATCGATATAGCAAAACCGGGTGAAGAGACGAGAATAATGCCTGTAAAAGACGTAATCGAGCCTAGAGTTAAGGTGGAGGGACCTGGTGGTATACTCCCCGGTATGATAAGCAAGGTCGATGTGGTAGGCTCAGGCAAAACACATGTATTAAAGGGTGCAGCAGTTGTAACTGCAGGTAAGATTGTAGGATTCCAGGAGGGCATCATTGATATGAGCGGCCCAGGAGCTGAGTACACTCCATTCTCAAAAACACAGAACATAGTAATAGTATGTACACCTACAGATAATCTCCAGCAGCATGAGCACGAGCAGGCGGTTAGAATGGTTGGGTTCAAGGCAGCTGCTTACCTGGGTGAGGCAGGCAGGAATGTAACACCTGATGAAGTGAAGGTTTATGAAACTCCTACTCTTATGGAAGGTATGAAGCAGTATCCGAATCTTCCGAGAGTTGCTTATGTATACATGCTGCAGACACAAGGTTTGCTGCATGACACATATGTGTATGGCGTGGATGCAAAAAGAATCGTACCAACACTCATTTACCCCACAGAGGTTATGGATGGAGCAATAGCAAGCGGAAACTGTGTTTCAGCTTGTGATAAGAATCCGACTTACAATCACATGAACAATCCGATTATTGAAGACCTTTATGAAAGGCACGGCAAGGACTACAACTTTGTTGGAGTAATAATAACAAATGAAAATGTAACCCTTGCAGATAAGGAAAGGTCCTCTAACTGGACTGCAAAGCTTGCGGAGTTTTTGAATCTTGATGCTGTCATAGTATCAGAGGAAGGCTTTGGAAATCCTGATACGGACCTTATGATGAACTGCAAGAAAATATCTGCTAAGGGCATAAAGACTGTTCTTGTAACAGACGAATATGCCGGCAGGGATGGTGCTTCACAGTCACTGGCAGATGCTGATAAAGCTGCTGATGCAGTTGTTACAGCAGGTAATGCAAATGAGGTTATTTCATTACCGCCAATGAAGAAGGTTATTGGCTATCTGGAACCTGCAGACACAATTGCAGGAGGATTTGCAGGAAGCTTGAAGCCGGATGGAAGCATAGTCGCTGAGCTTCAGGTAATAACCGGGGCAACCAGCGAAATAGGTTTCAATAAATTATCAGCTACACAATATTAAGTTTTCTGGGTATTCCTATTGGGTATTGCCACGAGCTACGGGCTACGAGCTAAGTGCATTCAAGCAGGTCTTCGAAGGTTATGCTTAATGCACGAGGCACGAGGCACGCAGCACGAAGCAAAACCCGGAAAAATAACCCTAGTATATTTTGAAAGGATGAATAAGATGTTACAGGATAAAAAGGTTATCATCATTGGTGACAGAGATGGTATTCCTGCTCCTGCAATAGAAGAGTGCGTAAAGTCAATAGGCGCTGAAGTAGTTTTCGCATCTACAGAGTGCTTTGTCTGAACGGCTGCAGGAGCAATGGACCTCGAAAATCAGAAGAGAGTTTTGGATCTATCAGAGAAATACGGCAAGGAAAACATGGCTGTTATTCTTGGTACATCCGAAGCTGAATCTGCAGGGCTTACTGCTGAAACAGTTACAGCAGGCGACCCAACTTTTGCAGGTCCTTTGGCAGGAGTCTCGTTGGGACTCAGAGTATACCACATATTTGAACTTAAAGATCAGGTTGATGCAGGTGTATATGACGAGCAGTGCGGTATGATGGAAATGGTTCTTGATGTTGATGCAATTAATAACGAAGTTAAATCAATAAGAGACCAGTACTGCCAGTTTAAAGATTGATAAAAGTAATTTGAGGAATGGCTCTATAAGGAAATCTAGAGAGGAGGGAAACTTCTAATGATTAGAGTTGTACATTATATAAATCAATTCTATGGTGGCATTGGCGGAGAAGAAAAAGCTGACATCAAGCCGGAAGTAAGAGAAGGTGTTGTTGGTCCCGGTATGGCTCTCAAAGCAGCCCTGGGAAACGATGCAGATATAGTAGCAACAGTAATCTGCGGAGACTCATATTTTAACGAGAATATTGAGGAAGCATCACAAGAAATTCTCGAAATGGTTAAGAAATATAATCCGGATTTATTCATAGCCGGCCCTGCATTCAACGCAGGACGATATGGTGTAGCTTGCGGATCCATATGTAAAGCAGTACAGGACAATCTAAACATCCCTGTAGTAACAGGAATGTATGTGGAGAATCCTGGAGTGGATATGTTCAAAAAGGAGCTTTATATAGTAGAAACAGCAAATGCTGCAACCGGTATGAGGCAGGCAATTCCAGCAATTGCAAAGCTGGCTCTCAAGCTGGCTAAGAAAGAGTCTATGGGTACTCCTTCAGAAGAAGGCTATATACCAAGAGGAGTAAGGAAGAACATATTTAAGGCAGAAAGAGGCTCAAAGAGAGCTGTTAATATGCTGGTGGCAAAGCTGAAGGGCGATAAGTTCGAGACAGAGTATCCAATGCCTGACTTTGACAGAGTTGCTCCAAATCCACCGGTTCTTGATATTAAAAATGCGAAAATAGCTCTTGTTACATCCGGCGGTATAGTACCAAAGGGCAATCCGGACAGAATAGAGTCATCAAGTGCTTCCAAGTACGGCAAGTATGACATAGAAGGCGTCAATGACCTGACAGAAGCTACTTATGAAACTGCTCACGGCGGGTATGACCCGACATATGCCAACACTGACGCTGATAGAGTTCTTCCGGTGGATGTACTTAGAGATCTTGAAAAAGAAGGAGTCATCGGAAAGCTTCATAGATATTTCTATACAACCACAGGTAACGGAACCTCTGTTGCAAATTCAAAGAAATTTGCTGCCACCTTCGCACAGGAGCTGGTAAAGGACGGAGTGCAGGCTGTTGTCCTCACCTCGACCTGAGGAACCTGTACGCGTTGCGGTGCAACGATGGTTAAAGAAATAGAAAGAGCAGGAATACCGGTAGTACACATTTGTACCGTTGTTCCGATATCCTTGACAGTTGGTGCAAACAGAATAGTTCCGGCGATCGCAATACCACATCCGCTGGGGAATCCTGCACTGAGCAAGGAAGACGAAAAATCCCTGAGGAGAAGCATAGTGCTTAAAGCGCTGAAGGCTCTCGAGACAGAAGTACACGGACAGACAGTTTTTGACAAATAACAGACGAGGGTGGTGAAAACCACCCTTGTTTTAGCTAAGGCCTGCTTTTATATCCAGTAAACTGCTAAATAAACAAAACTAATGGAGGTGTAAATAAAATGACTGCACCAGTAGTAAAAGGGGCGGCTTATGTACTTGTTCATACGCCGGATATGATAGCCCATTATGGTACTACATGTGCCCTGGAACATGAGACCAATCCAGGATCTGAATTCTTAAAGAAGCTTCCCGAGTTCATAAGAAGCTACGAGGAAGTGGTGAAATATGCTCCGAATCAGGCATATATTGGAAATATACTTCCCGATGAGCTTAGCACATTAACAAAGCCATGGTATAAGAATCCCATTCAGGATGCCAAGGCGGAAGGCAAGATGGGTGAGATCGTTGACCAGGATGAATTTTATGTTGCGATAAAGCTCAGCGATGCCTTTGACCTTGTTACACTTGAAAAGAACTTCCTTGATGAGACAAAGGCAAAGCTGGCAAAAAAACCTATCTATACCGAGGCTGAACTTGCCAAGCTTAAGGAAGGCGCAGAGCTGGCGGATATAGAGAGCAAAGTAAAGAGCGGAGCAGAGCCTTTGTACAAAGACGGCAGACTGGTCGGCTGTGTAAAGGCAGCTCATGATAAGGATAAGAACCTGACTGCCCATATAATGGCTGAAAACCTGGTGGTTAAGGCGTCCGGTGTAATAGCGCTGAAGAACCTTATATATAGGAACAACATTCCTGCAGACTCCATTGAGTATGTAATAGAGTGCTCGGAAGAAGCCTGCGGAGATATGAACCAGAGAGGCGGAGGCAATTTCGCTAAGGCTATCAGTGAGGTTGCAGGGGCTACGGGAGCTACAGGCTCAGATACAAGAGGTTTCTGTGCTGCACCAACCCATGCCCTTATCAATGCATCTGCACTGGTAAAATCAGGAGTATATAAGAGTGTGGCAATAGTAGCCGGAGGAGCAACTGCAAAACTGGGCATGAATGCCAGAGACCATGTGGCAAAAGGTGTTCCTGTATTGGAGGATTGCCTTGGAGGCTTTGCAATACTTGTTACAGAAAATGACGGAGTCAGCCCGGTGCTTAGGACAGATATCGTAGGAAGACACACAGTAGGAACAGGGTCATCTCCTCAGGCTGTTATGGAGTCCCTGATAACCAAACCTTTGGATAGGGTTGGCATGAAGATAACCGATGTAGATAAATACTCAGTTGAAATGCAGAATCCTGAGATAACAGAACCTGCGGGAGCAGGAGATGTACCTCTTGCAAACTTCAAAATGATAGCTGCTTTGGGAGCTAAGAGAGGCGACATTGATAAGACTGCGATGCCTGACTTTATAAAGAACCATGGGATGCCCGGGTTTGCACCCACACAGGGACATATACCTTCAGGAGTGCCTTTTGTAGGTGCCGCAAGAGAAATGATGATGGCAGGCACTATTGAAAGAGCTATGATAGTAGGAAAAGGAAGCTTGTTCCTCGGAAGAATGACCAACCAATTTGACGGTGTATCCATCATAATGGAGAAAAATACAGGCAAAGAAGATACTGCGGGAGCTGTTTCCAAAGAAGAAGTTAAGGGAATGGTAGCAGAGGCAATGAAAGATTTCGCATCCTTCTTACTTAATAAAACACACTAAAATTCTTACATTGTATCAAACAGACAGCCCTGCATAATTGGTTCGACCTGAGGATGGCTGTGTAGTTAGAATGTTTAGAATTTGTGAGATTTACAATTATGGAAAGTAGGGGTGGTATAGATGTCTGATAATCAAGTAAAGTCAATGATTGGTGAAGTGTTTGAAGAGATTGCTGATGCTATAATGACCGGAGAATTCGGTAAAAGGGTAAAAGTAGGACTGACCACTTTAGGAAGTGAGCACGGTACTGAAGAGCTTGTAAGAGGAGCCGAAATGGCTTCTAAAAAGTACAGTGACTTTGAGATAGTACTTATAGGCCCTAAGGTTGACACTACCCTGAAAACAGTGGAAGTCAGCAACGAAGAAGAAATGCATAAGAAGATGGATGAGCTTTTGGAGAATGGACAATTGGATGCCGCTGTCACTATGCATTACAGCTTCCCTATCGGTGTTTCGACAGTAGGCAGGGTAATTACTCCCGGTTTTGGCAAAGAGCTTATATTGGCAACCACTACAGGCACATCATCTACTCACAGAGTTGAGGGAATGGTCAAGAATGCACTGTATGGAGTAATAACAGCAAAAGCACTGGGGATAAAGAACCCTACAGTTGGAATACTCAATGTAGATGGTGCAAGACAGGTTGAGAGGGCTTTGAAAGAGCTCAGGGACAATGGCTACGACATAAATTTCTCCGAATCCGTAAGGGCTGACGGAGGAGTGGTCATGAGAGGCAACGACCTATTGGCTGCTGCTTCTGATGTGATGGTAATGGACACACTTACCGGAAACCTGATGATGAAGGTATTCTCTGCTTTCACAACCGGAGGCAGCTATGAGTCTCTTGGCTATGGCTACGGTCCGGGGGTAGGAGATAACTATGGAAAGATCATATGCATACTTTCAAGGGCTTCAGGAGCACCTGTCGTATGTGAAGCACTTAGATATGCCGCCAGCTGTGCAAAAGGCGGACTCACAAAAATAGCTAAAGAAGAATTTGATAAGGCAAGAAGGGCGGGACTTGACAACATACTGAACGCTCTTACTGCCGAGAGCAAGAAGGCTGCTCCAAAGGCAGAAGTGAAGCAGCTTGCAAAGAAGCCAGTGACAAAATCGGTAGCGGGTATAGATATACTTGAACTGGAAAATGCGGTGGCTTCACTTGCAGAAGATGATATATACTCTGAAAGCGGAATGGGATGTACAGGTCCGATTATCCTGGTGGCAGACGAGGATTATATAAAAGCAGTAGATGTACTCCTCGACAAAAAGTATATCACAGAGAAGCCTTTGGATTATAACTGCTAGGTCCCTAATGTGTGCCAGGTATGCCAGCTGGACAGTAATTGTGCAATAACTGTTTAACTGGTATGCCTGGCATTTTATTTTAAAATAATAGCAGGAAATACAAAAATTATGTAGAAATATTATTCGCCGAGTAATATAATATATTTGTAATGCAATTGTCAATCAATTGTAACAAAGGTCAAAACAAAATATTAAGGGGGAAGATTGATGTTTAAGAAGGGACTAGTACTTTTACTGGCACTGGCAATGGTAGTGGCAATGTTCACAGGATGTGCTCAACAGGCACCGGCACCAGCTGCAGAGCCGGCTCCGGAAGCTGAAGAAGCTCCTGCAGAAGCTCCAAAGCCTGAATTATCTTTTGGTATGATCACTGACGTTGGCGGTCTTGGTGACAAATCATTCAATGACTCAGCTTGGGAAGGACTTGAAAAGGCTGGAAAGGAACTTGGTGTAGAGCCGGTTATACTTCAGTCAACAAAACAGGAAGATTACGAAGCAAATATAGGTAACATGGCTCAGTCTGTTGACCTTTCAATAGCTGTAGGTTTCTTGATGGAACAGGCTATGAAAGCAGGAGCAGAGCAGTATCCGGATGCTAAATTCGGTATAATTGATACAGTAGTTGATGCACCAAACGTTATGTCTGTAACCTTCAAAGAGCATGAAGGCTCATTCCTCGTAGGTGTTATCGCAGGTCTTGCATCAAAATCAAATGTTGTTGGATTTGTTGGCGGCATGGATATGCCATTAATACAGAAATTCGAAGTTGGTTTCAGAGCAGGTGTTGCTTCTGTTAATCCAAATGCTAAGGTTCTTGTTAACTATACAGGTGCTTTCGACAACCCTGACAAGGGTAAGGAAATTGCACTTTCACAGTTCAAGCAGAAGGCTGATGTTATATATCATGCTTCCGGAGCTTGCGGTATAGGTGTTATACAGGCAGCTGACGAAAATGACTTCTGGGCAATCGGTGTTGACCAGGATCAGGCAGCAGTTTCAAAGAACAACAAGGTTCTCTGCAGCATGATAAAGAGAGTTGACGTTGGTACATATACTATCATCAAATCATATGCTGACAATGCCTTTGGCGGCGGAAAAGCAATTGAGCTTGGAGTTAAAGAAGACGGTGTTGGCTACAGCGATAACGGCAATAACTTAACTGATGAGTATAAAGCTGCAGCAGATAAGTATAAGACAGCAATAATTGACGGAACTGTAGTAGTTCCAGCAACAAGAGAAGAAATGGACGCATTCAAACCAGTAGAAATAAAATAATCCATACTGCACAATAACAGGGTGAATAAAAGCTAGATGCGTTGTTGCATCTAGCTTTTACTACATAAACTGCTTTATTTATATAATTGATGAACTTATTCAATATATGTATAATTGAAATATATACAAACTCAATTATAGTTTGAGAGGAGGGGTATTATTGCCGGCAGTAATTGAAATGAAAGGCATTGGAAAATCATTTCCCGGAATACGAGCAAACGACAACATAAATCTGACTGTGGAACAGGGGGAAATACATGTATTGCTGGGTGAGAACGGTGCGGGCAAGTCAACTCTTATGAATATTCTGTACGGGCTGTATCAGCCGGATGAAGGAGAGATATTCATAAAGGGAAAACCAATAAGAATCAACAATCCAAATATCGCGATTTCACATGGTATAGGAATGGTCCACCAACATTTCATGCTTGTGCAGCCCTTTACCGTTGCTGAAAATATCATATTGGGTCAGGAGCCCAGAAAAGGAATGACTCTTGATCTTGAGAAAGCAATAAAGGATGTTGAAGAGATATCAAAAAAATATGAGTTGAAGGTGGAGCCTAGAGCTGTAGTTCAGGATATTTCTGTTGGAATGCAGCAGAGAGTAGAAATACTTAAGACTCTATACAGGGGTGCTGAGATACTTATACTTGATGAACCGACAGCAGTGCTAACCCCACAGGAAATAGAAGAACTGGGTGTCATTCTAAAAAGTCTTGTGAACCAAGGCAAATCCATAATACTGATTACCCATAAACTCAAGGAAGTAATGTCCATGAGTGACAAGGTCACAATCGTAAGACGGGGTAAGGTAATAGATACCCTTAACACAAAGGATACAAACATTGATGAGCTGGCAGAAAAGATGGTGGGAAGAAAGGTAAATCTCACTGTGGAAAAATCGGATGCCAAGGTTTCAGCTCCTATTCTGGAGGTTAAAGGGCTCAAGGTATTGGACAACAGAAGGCTGGAAGCTGTCAAAGGTGTTGATCTTAAGGTTCATGGCGGTGAGATACTTGGTATTGCAGGAGTAGATGGAAACGGGCAGAATGAGCTGATACAAGCAATAACAGGTCTTGCAAGGACAGAATCAGGTGAGATACTCCTTGACGGAAAGGATATAACAAATCTTCCACCAAAGGATGTAATTGAAAGCGGAGTAGGTCATATACCTGAGGACAGGCATAAGAGGGGTCTTGTGCTGGACTATTCCCTGGCGGAGAACTCCATACTCGGAAACCACCATGCCAAACGTTTCAGACAAGGCATAGGTCTTAGCTATCAGAAAATACGAGAATACAGTAAAAAGCTTATAAAAGAATACGATGTAAGGACGCCAAATGAGAAGGTGCTGGCAAAGTCACTGTCCGGCGGTAATCAGCAGAAGCTGATTGTAGCAAGGGAAATAGACAGGGATCCGAGTCTTTGTATAGCAGCTCAGCCTACAAGGGGTCTAGATGTAGGTGCTATAGAATTTGTTCACAAGAAGTTGGTGGAGCTTCGCGACCAGGGAAAAGCAGTACTGCTGGTATCTCTTGAGTTGGACGAGGTAATGGCCTTATCGGATAGAATAGCTGTTATGTATGACGGTAGAATTGTTGGTATATTGGACGCAAAGGATGCTACCGAGAAAAAGCTGGGTATAATGATGGCGGGCGGTAATGCCCAGGATGCTAAATAAGGAGGATGTGAAATGGAGTCAAGAATTAATGAGTATAAAGAAGACTTGAAAAAAATACTTAAAGAAATTGCATATCCCCTTGTGGCAATTTTGATTTCTTTTGTTGCGGGAGGCATTCTGGTTTACTCCTTCGGTAAAGACCCAATAGTGGCATATACTGCATTAATAAAGGGAAGTTTAGGGGATTGGAATAAATTCGGAGAGACACTTGTTACTGTTACTCCGTTGATATTAACAGGCTTGTCCATCGCCTTCGGTTTCAGATGTGGTCTCTTTAATATTGGAGCGGAAGGTCAGTTTACAATAGGTTCTATAGCAGCAGTGTGGGCAGGATGGGCTTTTGCGGGTTTGCCTGCGATATTACACATAACACTGACTTTGCTTACTGGAGCCTTGGCAGGGGGGTTATGGGCTTCCATCGTAGGATGGTTGAAAGCAAAAGTAGGCTCTCATGAAGTCATAAACGGTATAATGATGAACTATATAGCAATGTACATGAGCAACTTTATTGTAATGACTTATCTCAACGAGCCTGGGAAGGCATTTTCCGTTGCCATTGCTGATACAGCAAAGCTGTGGAGGTTCTCTCAGGCCTTTGATCAGTTTAAGCATTCAAGACTGCATACAGGTATTATTATATCTTTGATAGTAGCCATAGCTGCATATTACATATTGAACAAGACAGTAAGAGGATATGAAATAAGGGCAGTTGGTTTTAATCCTCACGCAGCTGAATATGGTGGGATAAGCGTCAAGAAAAACATTATTCTAGCAATGGCTATATCCGGTTTTTTTGCAGGACTAGCCGGAGCGATTATGGCTATAGGAGTTCAATACAGAGTGAACTTCCTGCTTGGCTTTACCGGATATGGTCTGGATGGAATTGCTGTTTCACTGGTTGGTAATAATCATCCCATAGGAGTCATATTGTCGGCATTACTTTTTGGTATACTGCAGAAAGGCGGGCCACAAATGCAGATACAGGGTATACCAAAAGAGGTTGTTGGAATCATACAGGGAGTAATAATACTATTCGTAGCTGCCAACTTTGTAAGAGTAATTACAGATCAGATCAAGCAGAAAAGAGAATTGAAGAAGAGTACAGTGAAAGGGGAGGTTGAATAGCATGGAAAATGTAGGTATTATTACGATACTGGGAATAATAATAACAGCCACTATAAGATCCGCTACTCCGCTTATATTCGCTTCCCTTGGCGGAAACTTCTCTGAAAGGTCAGGAGTGTTCAATATAGGTCTTGAAGGAATTATGACGATGGGTGCTTTTAGTGCGGTTTTCTTT
>JAWLHF010000034.1:0-30181 GCA_041690515.1 Clostridiaceae bacterium
CATTTTGAGGGGTTGAAGGATCTTTTCATGTTACATTTTTATGTCCTCTGGCATTTCTTCCCTTAAACTGAGTTTTCATAGATTAGTTAACACTATCGTGCTGCAAAATAAATTTGTGCACCGTAATATAAAATGCGACACTATTAAAGTTTGTAGCGGCACTGGATTGCAAATGAATATTATTCCGCAGCCGATGCTCCGAAACCAGAGCTTCTACGCAAAGGCTACTCCACAATATTCACAGCAATCCTGGTTTGTGATATATTGTAGAAGCTGTTTTAGAACAACCAACACCGACGTGGGGAAGTATCTCCGAAGAAGTCTTTCACTGACCTCGGAACGCAATACCCTCGGGCAAAATAACCAGACGGGCAAGCAGAGATGGGACCCCCGCCAGTGATTTTGCTGGCTTTGAAAGGCGATGAGGACATACTTCCCCGATAGTCGGAGTTTTCTGCAAACTATGTCGCATTCTTTATATTATCTGTGCTAAGACGAATACTATTCCAGATAAGTGAAAAAATAATCAGGGTGATATTTAATGGAAGCAATACAAATAGAAGCTATCCAGGCAAAACTCAAGAACTGTGCAGATGTGAAATACAGGGAGATCTGCTGTGATTATGGGACAATACATCTTGTCTATATTGATAATCTTTGTGATGTGAAGTTCATCAGTGAGTATATCATCGCCCCAATCATGGAGAATCCTGAGGTATGCTGCGACCTTGAGAAGGTCAAGAGAAGCGTAATCACAGCACCCCACTTCTTCATTGAGAATATGCAGGCAACCGATGATTATGCTCCCTCAGCCCATCGGTCCTACATTGAGCATTGTCGGTGCTCTGATCCTTGGAGAAGCTGCTGTGACATCAGGATTGGCCTCCCAAGTGACCGTCGTCATTGTAGCAATCACTTCCATAGCCTCATATCTTATACCCAGGATTTATGCAGGTGCATTTGTGTGGAATGTGATAATCATAGTATTCGCTTCATTATTGGGGCTGCCGGGCTTTTTCATGGGTTTTGTGGTTTTTGTGGCTCACCTTGCAGGCCTGACCTCCTGTAGCTATCCATATCTTTATCCTCTGGGGACCTACAAGAAATTTAAGTACAAGGACATCATATCCAGAGGGGATCTGTCAGGGATTTCATCAAATATCATAGATGGAGGCACAAAAAATTGATAAAAAATCTCTTGCTGCTGCTGATTTTGTGTACTATCTTTACAGGCGGCTGCTTCAATTACAAGGATATGAACAGAATATTCTTTACAACCTCTACTATCATTGATGTTGATGACAAAGGTATTATCACAGGCCTTGGGGAATATTTCAAAGCTTACAGAGGGCAAGGAGAAAAACAGGGAACGGAAGTAAAGGTACTGCTGGAGGGCAAAGGTGTGTCACTCTTTGATGCATTTAACCAGGTTGTCCGGTCAGCCAGTTACGAGATCAATTACACACAGCTGAAAGCTATGATATTCACAAAGAAAGCTGCCGAATATGGCCTCGACTATTTCATCGATTCTCTGGACAGAGACCAGAAATCCACCCTTCGTATGTTCCTGTTCGTCTATGAGGGGGACCCTGATGAGCTGATAAAAATCAAGCTGGAGGATGAGCAGTTCCTGGGTCTGTTTCTTGATAACCTGATGGTTTCACAAGGTAGGCTGCTGCAGATGATACAGCTCCGTCTGGATCAATATATGAATATGCGCATGATGGGCAGCAGAGTGAATATTGTGCCGATGCTCAGAATAACCGAGACCGCCTCGGAAAAAAGAGTTGAAGTAAATGGCGCCGCAGTAATTGTAAATGATAAAATGGTTGATACAATGACTGATTATGAAGTCATCACCTACAATCTCTATTCACAGGACAGAAATATCGGCTATTTGGTAGCAAAGAACCCTGATCTGGAAAATAAATATGTGAACCTGGAGGTGCTAAATCATAAGACAACAATCTCCCTTGATTATGACGGCAAGACCCTAACATTGAAAAAGAATCTCAAGCTGAGAGTTTCATTGCTGGGTACACAGAGTCATCTGTCCCTGTTAAAAGATGATAATATTGAGAAAATTGAAGCGGATCTTGCAGAAAAAATTGAAAAGAATTGCAGTGCCCTATTTGAGAAGTTCAGGAGCAAAGGCATAGATATCTATAATATACAAAGAGAATTTGAAATGAGATATCCTCGGGAAAAACCGGAGAACCTGCTTGAAATAACCAAGATTGTTCCTAAGGTTGACATTTTCCTCGAAGGAAGCAACAATACCACAGATTTTTGGTAAAGGTCCCATTTTGATATCAATTATGCTATAATATTGATAATATTTTCAGAAATATTTTTGTGAGGAGGTTACCATGCTTTATATTAGAAATGATAGTACCAATCCATATTTCAACCTTGCTATGGAAGAATACCTGTTTAACCTGGATGACAGCAATGATTACGTGCTTCTTTGGCAGAATGAGCCTACTATAGTAGTAGGCAAGAATCAGAACACTGCAGAGGAAATAAACAGTGAGTATGTGAGAGAGAAGGGCATTCATGTTGTACGAAGAATAACCGGCGGCGGTGCGGTCTACCACGACCTGGGCAACCTCAATTTCACCTTCATAAATAAAGGAAACGGGAAAAAGGAATTTGATTTCGGAAAATTCACCATGCCCATAGTAAAGGCCTTGGGTAAGCTGGGTGTTGAAGCTGAACTATCCGGAAGAAATGACATCACGATAGATCAGAAGAAATTCTCAGGAAATGCCCAGTATGTGAAGCAGGATAAGGTTCTGCATCACGGTACGCTGCTGTTCAATTCAAAAATGGAGGAGCTGGCAAAAGCCCTGCGGGTATCAGAGGACAAATACCAATCCAAGGGTATCAAGTCCGTAAGATCCAGAGTCACAAATATCGCTGAGCATCTGTCAGAAAAGATAACTGTGTCAGAGTTTAAGGCGCTTCTCCTAAGATACATGTTTGATGAAGATACTGAACTGACAGAGAGCTGTCTTTCTGAATCAGACCTCCATGAAATAGAATCATTGATGAAAAACAAATACTTGACCTGGGACTGGAATTACGGTGTCTCTCCAGAATTCAATGTGAAGCAGGGAAAAC
This sequence comes from Clostridiaceae bacterium, assembly GCA_041690515.1. Lineage (GTDB taxonomy): Bacteria > Bacillota > Clostridia > Lutisporales > Lutisporaceae > BRH-c25. Next base: position 3,124 of record JAWLHF010000034.1, read on the forward strand.
GATTTGAAAGCGGCAAGGTCGAAGTATTAATAAATGTGAAGCAGGGCATTATTCAGGATATAAAATTCTATGGAGACTTCTTCGGCAGCGGGGATCCCCAGGAAATTGAGACAATACTGAAAGGAAAGCGCTATGAAGAAGGAACACTCAGAGACTCTTTGTATAAATTAAACATTAGCGATTACTTCAAAGGTATAACCTTGGAGGAGCTTCTCAGCTGCATCCTATGATGCAGCTTTTATTTCCAATACTAATCTATATAGTAAATTAGAACTACATCATAGGTAATACCACCTATGTAAAAACCTTATATATATGTAGAATTTGAGTAATTTCGACTAAATTATGTATGTTTTCCTATAAACACCTTTACATTGTATACCATTAGGTCGATAATATTATTGTGACAATATGTTGACAATAAATACAGCATAGGGTGGTGTTTTGTTTGGGTATCGTAGCAAGTAAGAACGGAAGCTATTCTTATAAGGAAGGAGAGCACGTCTTCCTTCAGGGTAAGGATGTCAACTCAATTAGTATACTTGCCAAGGGCAAAGTTGATGTGTATATAGCAACAGTTGACCAAACTCAACGTACAGATGACAGCGGGGCTTTTGACTCAAGCTACAAGCTTTTCAGTATAGACCAAAACATCTTTGTAGGTGCCAATGATCTGTTCCTGTCAGGTAAACATTCTTTTAGCTACCGAGCATCGGAGGACTCAGTCATCTTTTCATACTTCGCAGACAGTATCAATGATATAGAAGAATTGTTCAGGCAGAAAAATGACTATCCAACCTATGTGCTTAATTCGGTTTCCAGTATTGTTGATTATTCTTACAACTCCTTGAAAAAGCTTGAAGAGTTTGTTGTTTCCCTTAAAACGACCGCTGACAATCTGTGCCTTTTCTTCTGGATACTTAAGGAAAAGCATGGCTTTTCATATGAACCGGTTCATCCTGCTTTCGGCAGTTTTATATCCGGACTTCAGGAAATGAAAGAAAAAGGAATATTCATACCCTATTCTTATGATGAAGAATTTCTGGAGCGCAGCCATTTTGAATATGATTACAGCCCGACTGAAGATATAGATACTCTTAAGCTGGATTACTACAGACATCTGAGCAGCCTGGAATCCGACATAAAGAAGCAGTTCCTGAGTGAGAGCTTTATTATTGCACAGTATAGCTGCACGGATTGTGCGCTTCTTCTGGAGAGTATCATTGTAAGAATAAAGGAAGCACTCCTGACTGCCGAAGAATATATGGAACTCTTGTATTCCAAGGATAAGGACTGCGTTTTCTCAGAGTATATAAATGCTGCTTCTCAGTTAAAAGACAGCAAGTATGACTCTATGGATATGGTTGAAGTGCTGCAGTATATATCAGGCATTATCAAGAATTCGGCTAATGTCATAACCCACGATTACCGCCACTCACCTTCGATAAATCTCGATTCAATTGAAGAAAAAATCCAGAAGCTGGTCTCAAGCTTGAAGATTGAGGCTTCTGAAGAATCGGCAGTGTCCATTTCCTTTGCTTCAAGAGAAGGAATTCCGGAAGAACTGAAGGACAGCGCAGAGAAAATACTTGAATACTCAGAGCTGCCAAAAGAGCGCTGTGATTTCTTCATGAATTCCCTAAAGGCGTTCAGAGGACTTAAAGACAAGCTTTCAGATGATCTTCAGATACGAAAGCTCAGAAGGGATATAACTACCGTTTTCTTTGAGTTATACGAAGCAGTTCTTAAGAGAGTAACAGCTGAAGATAATCATAACAAGCTGCTGCATATGTTCCTGACCTATGCTTATGTGGATGAAAAGCTTCTAAGTCCTGAGAATCTTTGGACACTTTATGAGATTAGCGATAAAGCTTCCAGCAGCGACGAGCTCTCAGTATTCACAATGAAGAACTGGCTTCAGCTAATATACAAAAAGAAAAAGGACCCCTCCGTGAATGAATTCTCAATGGACTATTTTGATGTTTTCAGGGAAATGAGGAAGCATGGAGAAATATCGGATAAGGACAAGGCAAAATATGATAATAACATTGATGGGCGGCTAAGCTTCGAGATAAATAATATGTTTAAGCCCAACCACAGATTGTGCAGTCCGTATCTGGGTACATATTTCCCCATACTCTATGATGATGTGGTTATAAAGAATCTTGATAAGGCACTGGTGACACCTGAAAAAATAGACAAAGCGATACAAAAGATATTGAAAGTAGACTTTACAGCCTTTCATCGCGAGATATCCTATTTCAACATGAAAAAGGGAATAGAAAAGGAATGTATAATGCAGTCAGTCAAACCGGATATTATTCTGATGCCAATATACGGGGCAACAGCTATAATGTGGCAGGAGATAAGCGGCAGAGTGAGAAACACCCCAGGTCGTTTTATAATACCTATATTTACAAATGGAAACCTTGATGATATGGTAGTGAAGCTCATTGGCGAGTTCCGTTGGGAGCTTTGCAAGACCATGATGGGCTTGGCTTGGAATGATATAACCATTAAGTCCCTTACCTCTGAATATATGGATTATCTTCAGTTCTTCAAGAAAAACAGAGATATTTCCGAAGAGGTCAAGGAAAAAATTAAGCATCAGATAAAGAAATACAGAAATATCTCCAGAGATATTTTTGCGTCTGATTATTCAGTATGGGTAAACTACGAATCCCATGGAACAATAAGACTTAACAAGCTTACCAGAGATATCCTGTACAAGCATTGTCCCTTCTCTAAGGAAATAAGGGAGAAGCTGAAGAACCATCCCAGTTTTTCTTCAGCTGCAAATCTGTTTGAAAACCGCAGAACGAAACAGGCAAGGGATTTGGAGAATCGATATTCAAAATATACCCGCGAAGGAATTGCTCTTGATAAGGAAATGATTGACACATTGGATTTTTATAAGAACCTCTAGTAAAAAACGGACGCGCAATGCACGCCCCTACAAAATCAAACCATCCCCGGCCATGCCGGGGATGGTTTATTAGTATCCTTTATCAATATCTACTATATTCAGAAGCTTATCACCGGCAATAAACCTTCCAAGGTTTTCGTATATGATATTGTATCTTCTCTCATTCCTCATCTCTGATATCCATGAGTTATGAGGGGTTATGATTACATTATCCATTTCCCATAGAGGACTCTCAGCCGGCAAAGGTTCCTGCTCAAAAACATCCAGTGCAGCACCCCGAATAAAGCTATTTTGCAGTGCTCCCACAAGTGCGGATTCCTTTACTATGCTTCCTCTTGCTATGTTTATCAGATAGGCGCCTTTTCTCATCCCTTTTATGACAGAATCATCAATCAAGTGATGGGTTTCTTTTGTATAAGGAATTGACAAAACTACCACATCAGCCTGCGACATTGCATACTGAAGCTCTTTCATGGGATAGCAGCTGTTGAAATATTCCACATCTCTTCCATTGGTATTTATTCCGATTATATTTGCTTCAAAGCCTTGAAGCCTCTTTGCCGCTTCAATGGCTATGCTGCCTGTACCTACAAAGCATATTGTCTTTCCGCAAAGCTCAAGTATTGAGGTATCCATCTTCCATCTTTTATTTCTCTGATTATCATAGAATGTCTTGCTGTTCTTCATCAGTTCAAGTATCTTCATGACTATCCATTCTCCCATCGGGATGGAGTAGCCTGACCTGTTGTTTGTGACAACTATACCCTGCTCCCTGGCTTTTACTTTTGGAAGCTGGTCTATGCCTATACTTGACAACTGTATCCACTTTAAGTTCTTAAGCAGAGAAATATCCAGCCTTTCAAAAGGATTATAGCAAATAAGTGCATCTATGTCCGATATCTCTTCAGCATAAGCAATATCGCTCTCCTTTATGTATACTAGCTCATATCCCAAATCAGATACAGCCTTCATTTTTGCATCTCCATAATCATAAGTAAACAATACTTTCATAAAATCACCTCTGTTCTAATTAACATTAACTTTCTAATAGGTTTCATTCCATATTATAGCATAACTTAGGCAAATTTTCATTTGTTGTTTATTTATCATTCTAAAAGATAATAATAAATATATATAATATTCCGTACAAGAAGCAAAAATATTTAGTGTTTAAACCATAGATGAATTATATTATGTATTTACAAACATGTGCTTTACATGATATATGAATCAATGAAAATGTTCAATGGGAATCATATTGGATTGGGGTAGGTGGTTTATGAAAAACATCCATAACAACATCAAGGAAACTGAAGAGAGTAATTTACCATTATGGTTTTATAAGACCAGGCACGGAATATATTATGTACTTAGCGTCATCGAGGTGCTGCTTGCCTTCCGCTTTTTATTCAAGCTGCTGGGCGCCAACCCTGAAAACGGCTTTGTATCATTTATGTATACCATGGCAGGCATCTTTGCAGCTCCTTTTTCCGGAATATTCGATTCATTTGTTTCCCCGGGTCTATCTGCAAAATCTGTATTTGAACCTTCAGTAATAATAGGTATGATAGTATATGCCATATTAGCACGGGGGCTGGTAGGTCTTGTACTCCTTAAGGCTGCCAAAAGCAATTGAGACTCAAAGTGCCATCCGGCATTTTGAGTCTTTATCCTATCATAGCAATGCTTTGAATGCTCTTAATGATATTCCCGCATTTACTCTCTGTCTTCTAAGGTACAGCCTGCTTGATGACCTGGTCACATATCCACCCTTTGTTGTAAAAGCCAGCTCGTAGCCTAATTCCCTCAAAACCCTCTCTGAGTTTTGACTTGTGTGTCCTATAGGATACACAAAGCACTTTGACCTGATCATATCATCCGCCTTCATTATCTCTTCCAATGCCTTTTCATAGGCTATTCCTCTCATGGATGTATGTGAATATGTATGGTTTGCATACTCAAAAATATCACGGCAGTACTCCACTTCTTTCCAGCTAATGTAAGTCATTTTTGCAGGATTAAACTCCCTGGGCTCATCTGTCATCAATTTCGGTATCAATGCGATACTTGCTCTAAAACCATACTTTTTTAAAATAGGATAAGCATAAATATAGTTGCTTTGATAGCCGTCATCGAAGGTTATAATCACTGATTTTTCAGGCAGGTCCAGTTTACCATCCAGATACAATATCAATTCATTTGTTGTTATGGTTGTATAATCCATTTTATAAAGATAAGACATTTGCTCTTCAAACTCTTTAGTTGTGACAATCAAGCTGTTTTCTGCTTTCTTATCCTCAGGCATCAATATATGGTGGTACATCAGCACAGGTACTTTTTCCGCTATACCGTAGAGTTCGATCTTTTCCTCAAAGGATCTTTCCCTTTCTTCCGGAGTAGAAATGCCTGATTGAACTATCTTTATATTATCAATTATATACATTACATCATACCCGGAAGTCAGAGCACTGAATCCGAAACTCCCGAAAGCACCATCCAAATATCCGCTGCCGGCAGATGCAATTATACCGTCAACATGGATTTCCCAGTGGGTACTATCTACAAATACTTTTATATCGTGCCGCACGTCATCCCTTACCTTCAGATTGTGCTCCCATATTGTGCAGCCTTCAGGAGCAGACAGTACTATTTTGAAACAATCATTATAGGACCTTCCTCTTGAGAGGAATGTGTACTCTGCATAGAAGGGGAGTGTTACATTCTCTTTCAGACACATCTTCCCGGACCGGAAACTGCCTCTCCTTGCGAACACAGCATTACCGCTGCACCGATCCCTGTATGCATTGCCGCTGTATGACCAAATATTAGTATCACTGCGAAAATCATCTTCTATAATATTTCTCGTACTCTTTTCCCCCATCAGATAACAAGCCTCCACTGTAATCAGATCAGTTATCCCCATTACAACAATCACCCATAAAAGAATTAACCTCATTTGTTTTCTCTGCTTCATCATCTTATGGATCCTTCCCCCTTCTCCCCTGTAGATATTCACATCATACGTTCAATACTTGTATATGCTTGTATATCTCCAATATTCCGGGAAAATGAAAGGCATAAGCTGAAAGCCAGAAATTCATACCATATTATGAATTATGTCTAGCCTTATCAAGTATAATATATTGATATATCATCCAATCGGTTAAGCGGTGAATTGGGGTGGATTTGAATGAACCGCAAAAACAAGTTCGTAGCTTTGATACTCCTTCTGCTGCTTATTTCTTCTTTGGAGTATCCTGCCAGCTCTTCAATGCAGAATACTAAGCCTGGAGAACCATTTTTTCTGCCATATTTCAGCTTGCCCGGCAATGCTGTCTTGGATTCCACAGACAAAACTGAAGACATGTTGATTGCTATACTGGGTAGTGATGAGCGCGGAAATGAGAAATCTAGAAGCGATGTTTTAATGCTGACGAGATACCGGTCCTCTGATAACAGTGTTGCAATAATATCCATACCTAGAGACAGCAGAGTCCCAATTCCCGGAAGGGGTATGGGTAAGATAAACTCTGCTTACGCCTTTGGGGGAGCAAAGCTTCAAGTGGAGATACTGGAAAAGCTATTCAGAATAACAAATATTAGTTATATACACTTCAACTTTGAAGGCTTCGTAAAAGTAATAGATGCCCTAGGCGGTTTGAAAATAAATGCAGAAAAGGATTTCAGAAGAGATTGGGGGGATATGGGAACCTATGCGGTAAAAGGTGAAAATATACTGCTTGGTGAGGATTTATTGGAATATGTAAGGTTCAGACATGATAGCGAGGGGGATTTTGGAAGAATAAAGAGACAGCAGGAGGTCCTGTCATCTCTTTATTCAAGTGTTTTAAGCACCAGAAAAGCTTCTAAACTGGCAGAAATCTTTCTGCTTATAGCAAAGAACTCCGACTCCGATATGAATATATTCACCATTATGAAGCGTATGGAAAGTATAGGGGATCCCAATCTGTTGAAGCTGGAGTTCCGTACACTGAAGACTCATTCCCGAAAAGTTGACGGTATATGGTATGAGATAATCGACAGTGAAGACTTGAATCATATATCCGAACTACTTCAATGATGCAACCCGGAAGCAGCTTCTCAGCAATAATTTTGAATGCACCTGCCCTTTGGGGAATCTCCACTGTTATTTATAAATGTCAGGGTTTCACCGATACCTTTCTGCAAGTCGTATTTGGGCTTCCACCCTAAAGTCCCTGTGATTTTGCTGTTGTTAAAGTAACTGTGCATTATATCTCCTGTCCTAAGGCCATTTTTCTTTGGAACCGCTCTTGAACCTGTCTTGAAGCGGATCACATCAATGAGCTCATTTATACTGGTTGCTGTTCCTGTTCCCAGATTGAATATATCATTGTCTCCGGAATCTACTGCCTTAATGCAGGCAGCTGCCACATCATCCACATACACAAAATCCCTTGTCTGTTTGCCGTCACCAAACACCACCGGTTCTTTCTGATCGGTCATACAATCCAAAAACTTGTATACCACTCCTCCCTCTCCTGTTTTGTTCCGACAGTATCCGTATACATTTGCAAGCCTGAAGATCGTATACTTCAACCCGTAATGTTCCGAATACAATCTTATATATTCTTCACCGGCCAGCTTTGACAAGCCATAGCAGGAAATTGGATTCAAAGGATGATTTTCATCTATTCCCAGATATACAGGGTTTCCGTAGACAGCAGCTGATGAAGTGTATATGACTTTTCTTACCTTCTCCTTGACACAGCTGTTCAATGTATTTATTGTTCCGGTGATATTCACCTCTGCATCCATTATAGGCTGTTCCATCGACTTGTTTACACTTATCTGAGCCGCCAGGTGGATTAGTACTTCCGGCTTTTCCTGGTGCATTATTTTCTGCAATCCGTTGTCTCTTATATCAAGCTCGTAAAAAACTGCTTTGTTATTAATATTGTACAATTCCCCGGTGGAAAGATTATCAACTACTACTGCAGTATGCCCTTTGCTTATCACATTGTTCACTACATATCTGCCTATAAAACCGGCTCCTCCCGTTATCATTACCTTCATAGCATCATCACATCCATCTACTTACAAAATAAATACATATATCATATTATTTCATAAGTATACCAATACATATCATAGGGATTTCACTATATCATCCGTTAACTATCCTCCTGACTTCCCTATCTTCCACCACCGCCTTTGAATTTTCTATAAGATAATCAACCACATCCGCCGGTATGATCTTTCTAAGCAATTTCATATTTTTGCTGTGCCCTTTATAATTGTCATCTGCCGAATGGCTGTCAGACCCCAGCAAGTGTATCAGGCCTTCCTCAAGGAGTCTTTTTGCTGTTTTCTTCACTTGCCTTCCGTAGTAACCATTGAGACTGCATAAATTCAGTTGAGTAAGGCATCCTCTGTTAATCAAATCTAACAGATTATGAGAATTGTTCATTATCCATGTATACCTCTCAGGATGTGCAACAATTGGTACCAGCCCCTTGCACCTGAGTCTGAAAATTGTATCATCTGTAAAAATCGGCCTGCAATGAACAGGCATTTCAATAAGTATATATCTCGAATTGTTTATTGTTGCTATTTCCTTTTTCTCCATGAGGTCTATGATATCAGGAGTTATGAGCACCTCATTTCCCGGATATATATTTATCCTTATTCCCCGTTCTCCTATAAGTCTTTCAAAGCTCTCCAGCAGTTCGAGGTTATGGCTTGAGTCGAGGCAGTACCTGCCTTCTATGTAATGAGGTGTGCATACAATACCTGAGATACCTGCCTGTTCTGCCATAAATGCCATCATCACAGCCTCCTCCATGCAGGAGGGACCGTCATCAACACCGGGTAAGATATGACAGTGAATATCGTTCATAGAATCCCCTCTTAAGCTTCATTCTCAATAATTATTTTTTACTGTAGTAGTCGGATTTTCTTATTCTCACCTTATTCAGGACCACACCGAGAATATTGATATTAAGGTTTTGAAGTGCCAGTTTTACTTTATTGCAGCTTTCTATATCTGTTTCATTGCTGGAGCATACTACAACAGCTCCGTCTGTCATAGCCGCCAGATCAGCGGAGTCTGTCACAAGCCCCAGAGGAGGAGTATCAATCACAATAATATCATATTCTCTTCTCAGCTCATGGAGCAATGACTGCATTCCACTGCAGAGTATAAGCTCGGATGGGTTGGGAGGAATCAGCCCTGACGGCATTACATGCAGACAGCTGTCATCAATCCGGTAAATTGCTTCCTCTGCCTCAATATCCTCTGCCAGTACACCGGTTAAGCCTTTATCCTGAGGAAGGCCGAAAATATATGAAATTGTTGGCTTTCTCAAATCCCCATCTATCAGAAGCACCTTTTTATCCGCCTGAGAGATCATGTAACCGAGATTTGAAGTGATGGTGCTCTTTCCATCGTTGGAATCAGGGCTTGTAACCACAAATATCTTGCTTCCTCTGCTCTTACACAGGAAATGTATATTTGTTCTTAATATCCTGTAGGCTTCTGCATATTGCGACTTTGGATTCTCTTTTGAAATCAGGCTGTATTCATGGAATCCGGCTCTCCTTTTCATGCCCGGCTCTCTTGGTACAATTCCAATTACAGAAATGCCTATATACTTCTCTACATCCTCCTGATCGACTAACTTATTATTCATATAAGCACGGAGCAGTATTATAAAGGCTGCAAGCATGCATGCTGAAGAGAAGCCCACCGCTATATTTTGCAACGGTTTTGGACTTACAGGGATGGGATCAGCCTCTGCCTTATCAATAATTTGAATGTTATCAATCCTCATCAGCATCTTGACATTTTCTATGAAAACAGCTGCTGTTTCATTGGCAATCATAGCTGCAAGGGTTGAATCCCGGTAACGGACCTGGATTTTTATTATCTCGGTATCCTCTAATAAAATCACATCAACTTTCTTTCTGAATTCCTCATAGTCACAATCCAAGTTGAGCTTTTCAATGATACGGCTGCTGATAGTCTTGCTTCTGGCAATCTCTCTGTATGTACCAACCAGCTGCTGATTCAACAGAATCTCTGAGTACTCCAGCTTGCCTTCAGGGTCATTGGGCCTACCTACCAGAAGTGTAGTGAAGGTCTCATATTGAGGCACAAGATAATAGTAGCTAAGATATCCACCGACACCTGCTCCGAGAAAGGATATCAACATAATCAACCACAACCGTTTCCACAGTATCTGCAGGTAGTATCCTATTCCTCTGTCATCCATTTTCATCCCCCTATAATAAGAACCCCATCCAACAACACAATCAAAGATTGCTGTTGGATCCCGGGAACCTTGTTGTATTCACAAAAAAGCATTTGAAGCATCCTAGTTAATATTGATCTTCAACACATCATTCAGAAGACCTCTCAGGTTATCCTGAAGCAAATTGATTTCCTTAACCCTTACAAGCTTCAGTACAGGTATGTATATTGCCATGAATATGATAATGTTGACTGATATTTGTATGATATATCCTAACATGCCATGTGCGTGCTGCATTATAATGAGCCTGCTTCCGAATGTAAACAAGGATGCGGTTAGTGCTGCGGCAAGTATTTTGGCGAGGTTCCCCAACACTGCATCCCCCTCGAAGTCCTTCACCTGCCGATCAAGTATGAAAATCAGAAATACAGAAGAGATAAAAAGTGTTATACTGTTCGACAAGGCTATGCCTCCAAGTCCCAAACTTTTTGCCAGTATCACACTCATCACGGCATTTATGATAAAGGACATGATTCCGTTTACCATGATTATTCCGGTGTGTTTTATAGAGTAGAAGGCTTTATTCAGAATATCACTGATTCCCAATCCCCAGATACCGACAGCATAGAAATATAATGCTGAGGAGGTCAGCTGTACCGCATCATATCCAAAGCTTCCTCTCCCGTACATTATTGCAACAATATCCTCAGTAAACAACAATATAAATGATATTATCGGCAGAATCAGCATTGTCAGTGCTGTAATCGAATTTGTCAATGCCACTGAGAACTCCTTGAGTTTTTCCCTTGCTGCATACTCCGACAGCCTCCTGTATACTATTGCTGAAAATGACATTGAGAAGAAATTGAATACCAGCAGGTCAAGCTTATGTGCGAAATTTAGGGCAGCTACTCCTCCCAAACATAATGTAGTTGCGATAGACCTGTCAATTACCACATTGATTTCTCTTACTGATGTACCAATAAGCATTGGTATGGCTGCTCTTAGCGTTCTTGCTACTGTTTTGTCCATAATATCTATGTTAAGCGCATATCTATAGCCTTTACTATATGCTGCAGGAAGCTGTATAAATAATTGGCATACCAATCCGATCAGAGTGCCGCAGGCCAGAATTGTACTGTCAAGGTAAATACTCAGAGGTATGCTTATTGTGATAATAATATTCGTAGGGGCTGTAATAACAGCAGGCAGTATAAAGTTGTCATTTGCCTGCAGGTATGCGGATATCAGGTTGCTCATCCCTAAAACTATTATAGAGGGAAACATTATCTGAGTATATGCAGCCGCCATATTCACCATTTCACTGCTGAAGCCCACCGCCGTCAACCTTATCAAAGGCTTTGCCAGGAGCATCCCGGTCACACAGACTGTCACGCTTACAATGAACATACTATTAATAAGCTTGTTCATAAAGCAAAGTGCATAGGCTTTCCCCTCCCGCTCAACGGTTTCCAAATACATTGGTATAAACATGGTGCCTATGGAAGCAAATATGATATAAAATACATCTGAGGTTATACCCGCTGATACCAAATATGCATCTGTATATTCCGATACACCCAGACAGGATGCCAGTGATACCTCCCTTATCAAGCCGGTTGCTTTACAAACAACGGAAGCAGCCATTACTAACAATGTTGCCTTAAACAACTTTATAGACATAAACTTGCCTTTTAAACCTTTCAAACAACATTTACCCATGCAGTACATGCAGTTTTCAATCTTCTCAGCATCTCTTCAAGAAACAGCCACCCTTTCAATCTGGCAACAAAAAAATATCTTCCGTCACTTCTCTGAACAGGAACTCTTCTAAGCTTGTATAGCTGATCACCCATTGACCCTTTGATCGCATCAATACCATTTGACAACAGCACCCCGGTGCTATACAGCTCTCTGACCACATCAAGGGCAGTATCGGTAAGTATGCCTCTAGGATAGCTGAAGTGCCTGACCGGCTGCTTTGTCTTTTCCTCTATGACAGCTCTTGACTGAAGCAGTTCCTTTCTTATTCCTTCTTCATCCAGCCTGTTCAAATCAGTATGACTGTTTGTGTGGGACCCGATGGTAACCAGTCCGCTTTCTGAAAGCTCAATAATCTGTCTCCAGTTCATCAGGCTGCTTTCTTTTATATCCTTATCCCACCAGAAGATGTTGCCGGTTTCTATAAAACCGGGAACAATATATATTGTTGAATGGAACCCGTGTTTTTTAAGTATCGGATATGCATTGGTATAGAAGTCCTCATATCCGTCATCAAATGTCAGTACTATGTTGTTACCGGTTATTGCCCCCGAGGCTATCATTTCAAGAGCCGTTCCCATGGATATCACACTATAGCTGCCTGCCTTAAGATATTCCATCTGCCAAGCAAAGCTATCAAGTCGAAGAGACAATTCCTTTTCCACCTGATCATTTACCCTATGATACATCAGAATCCTAATACCCGGCCTGCTGCCTGTAAAAATGGATGCCAGCATCCCAAAAGGCAGGAGTATAAGCTTTATCAGGCTTAAGACGAGGATTTTCATATCAACATATCCCCTTCTGCATGTTTTCAACTGATATTCTCATTGCTGTATCAACTGACGGTCTCTTATATCCCATCATCTCAAGCAAATCGACCAGACGCTTTTCCCGTTTATCGAGAACAAAATACAACTTCCTTATTCTCAAACTTAAAAGCAACAGCTCAATACACTTCACTACCTGCTCATACTGATTCCGATCCCTTGAAAATTTCATGATCCAACAATCATAAATGCAGACCGAACCTTGCTCTATAGGCCGTATATCCTGTTCTGCCCTTGAATTAAGCTTCTTGCTGTCTATCCAAAACCAGGCTATATTTTTCCCTCTGTATATCAGTTTTGCGCATTTTTGTCCTCTTTCAAGCCTTCTAAGCACATCAGCCGCTTTAAGGTGCATCAGCTCCATTATCCTCTCAATATCATGCAAGTCAGTATATTCTATCCTACAATCGAAGGGTTCAAATGCCCCACTTCCTAGAGTCAGTGAATTCTCGTATATTATAAAGCCATTGGCATTGCCGCTATGAAGATAGTACTGCACAAGGCTCATATCCTGTCTTTCTCCCCTATGTGCTGCTATAGGCCTAACAATTCTCCGGTATGGCTCTGCAGAAAAGTAGTACTTTATGACTCCAAGGATATTCTTTTTTAAGTACTGCATAAATTTGTACTTTTTAAGAATAACCTTTAGCATTTCATAAAACATATAAACAATATAAGAGCTTTGCGAGATGCAACAGCCCGCAGGGAATACGATTCGGTTTACAATATCCGCTTCATCGGTCCATTCGGCCTTATCTCGCTGAAATCCTCCTGCCCCGAACTCGCAAATATCAAAGTCGTTTTCAAAGCAATCCTTGATGCTTTCCTTATACATTATTCTGCCGGGACCATAGACAGCAAATGTGTCGTCGTGAGCTATTCTCAGAAAAACAAACCTTCTATTCATTAAGAATGAATATTGGAATGCTAACAGCCTGTCATCCAAAAACAACCCTCCCACCTTTACCTTGAAAGGCAGCCCGCTTTCTGTTGCAAGCTGTTTGAACATCTCCTTTTTCGTGCCTCTTGAGAAACTGCTTCCGTCATTCTTTTTGTGCCATCGCTTATCATGTATCTTAAAAACTGTCTCCATTTCCTTACTATCAACTTCCCTATAGCACAAATTGCCAAGCCGGCAGAGCTTTTTTTCATGCTTGGATATGTTCTTTATGGATTTGTGCCTGCATCTTCTTTTGTAAAATCCTTCAAAATCACCACTACCAGTATCAACATAGTAGGACTTAAGTCTGCTTACAAAATATCTCCGACCTCGATGGGCAAAACAAGCCATTAGTATTATGAAGTCTGCGCTTTTCTCAGTCAGGCCGTGAATGTTGAAAACATAGTTCTTTTTTAGTCCATGAAGAAAATCTGCCAATCCTTCAATGCAAGCCTTTCTGTGTTCTTCATACAGTATCAGATCCATATAGCAAATGTCGGCATATCCTATAAAATTGACTTCGGTGCAGAAAGGCTTTCTTGTCAGCATCAGAGGGCAGAATCCAATTATCCGTGAATCTGATTTTATCATGATCACAAATAATCCATGATCTTTGCCAAGATACTTCCACCAATATTCAATCCATTCAAACTCAGTAAAAGGGTTATTATTGTTGTTCTGCCGCAGTATTTTTTCCCACTCCTCCTTGTAACCCTTCAATATTTCAAAGTCTCTGATAATAACAAACTCCAATTCAAACACCACCCTTCTGCTGATTATCAGAATTCATATATATCCCTGTAATCATACTCATCCCCAATCCTGCGAAAAGCCAGAAGTGCCTCCAATGCAGCGTATCAACGACAAAGCTGTTTATGAGAATACCACACAGCACCGAGAACAGTATTATGCAGTTTTCTCTTTCCTGTCCTTGACTGCCTGTGCATCCTTTAAATATGCTTTTCATCAGCAATACGAAGAAGACCATTATAATGATAAAACCAGATATACCGTTTTCCAGCAGAATCCTTATATACAAACTGTGTGCCGCATATCCCTGACCAATGGTTTTTTCCACCATCAGCCCATACTGACCGGGGCCATGGCCAAATAACCTTTCCCCAGCATAAGCCAATCCGGTTCTTTGAGCTTCAAAACGATCAGAATCATAAGTCTGCAGCTTCAGCCTCCCTGCCAGGAATGACTTGAAATCCTCATTCAGCACTCCTACCCACAAAATACCGGATATTAATACGGCTATCATAAGATATGCTATAAACCGCTTCAAGGGTATTCTCCTTATGTTAAGCATTACATATGCCAGCAATGCAGCCAGGAAATTAACATATGCACCTCTTGAGAAGGAAAGTACTAATCCGGTGAAATTGACTAAAATTGCAGATAGATACATCCATTTTTCCGGCTTTTTCAAGTTTTTTCTCCTTAAGCTGCTTAAAAGTATGATAATCGCAGGTACAAGAAATGGTCCAAACACATTAGGATCCTTGAACAAAGCCTTTGCTCTTGTAAACTCATAAACAGTCAACAGAGGAATACGAAACACATATCCTGCAATCCCCAGTGCAGCTGCCAGTGTACTGCTCAAAACATATGCATGAAAAATCCTAATATGCTTGGTCATAGAAGAACTGCCCAAGATGAAGAGAGCATAAAAAATAAGATAAAAGGTAATAGCCATATAGGCAATTGCACCTTTGAAATCCTGAATGTTAAAAAGTGCAATTATATTTATCAATATGTAAAAGAACAAAGGTATTGTCATAAAGGCCGCCTTGTATATATTCAAAAGACTGAACCTTTCCTTCCTCCACATGAAAGCAATAAGAAAAATAAAAACAATATCTGAAGGCGCCGGTTCAAAAAAAGCAGCTGATATTAGAAGAACATTCAGATACAATACAGAACTATAATTGGTTGCGATCAACAGCAGGAAACCTATGAAAACCGGTAT
Source organism: Clostridiaceae bacterium (assembly GCA_041690515.1). Classification (GTDB taxonomy): domain Bacteria; phylum Bacillota; class Clostridia; order Lutisporales; family Lutisporaceae; genus BRH-c25. The sequence continues at coordinate 18,785 of JAWLHF010000034.1, forward strand.
GCAGCCTAAAGAAATCAGAACAAAGGGAATGCTCTCCATCGGGGCTCACCTTGCCCCTTTAGCTGCAATTACAACTATAAATGTCAATAGAAGTATTTTTGCATCCAGCAGAAAGGATCTGTTTCTAATATAGTATAGATCCATCTCAAGCTTCTCTGCATGTGACAGATTATAACCGCCATTGACCTGCGCCCAGCCTGTTATCCCCGGTTTGACCTTAGTCCGCTCCCTGAAGCCATGCAGTTCTTTTACAATCATCGATTCAAATAATGGCCTTTCAGGTCTGGGGCCTATCAGGCTCATATCCCCCTTCAGTACATTCACCAATTGGGGTATTTCATCGATCCTTGTTTTCCTTATAAACCTTCCCACCATTGTAATTCTTGGATCGTTCCTCTCAGTCCACCCCTCACTGCAGTTATTATACATGGTTCTTAATTTGTAAATCATAAATACCGATCCGTTTATTCCCACCCTTTGCTGCTTGTATAGCCAGCCTCCCTCCGATTCCAGCACTATGAGTACGACAGTTACTAAAAGGATAGGAAAGGTGATCAGAAGACCTACAATAGATAGCATAATGTCAAATATCCTTTTTAGTGAATCATATACCGACATATGTTTATACATGGGCTTTATACCCGAGATGCTTTCTTTACTGCTTAGATAATCTAACATAGACAACCTCCAAAACAATCTTCCCATCAATCTCAAAACAGATAAAGCTTCTCATAGGCTGCCGTCATACGATCTCTGGAAAACAATGTATGGGCAAGCTCCATACTCTGCAAACCCATTTTCGCTCTTAGCCCCGCATCCTTAAGCAGCATGGTTATACTTAAAGCTGCTTTAGTTATATCAGTACCCTTTACCAGAAATCCATTGTAATTATCTCTAACCAGCTCCGGTATCCCTCCTACATTGCTTGCAACTATAGGCTTTCCAGCTGACATTGCTTCAATAATGCTGATAGGAAGCCCCTCTGATCTGCTGAACAAAGTAAATATATCAAAACTGCTAATTATGTTCATTGCAGGTTCACACTCACCCATCATTTGTACATCAATATCCAGGCCCAGTTGGCCGATAAGCTTCCTGCAGTCCTCCATAAGCCTGCCCTTTCCGACAATTACAAGTTTGACCGGATAATTAAAGAGCATCTTCACTTCACGGAACACTTTTATGGTAAAAAACGGATCCTTAGGCTCCTGAAGTCTCATCACCGTACCTATGACCAGAACTTTCCTCTTAGGTAAGTTCTCGATTGAATCCCCAATATGCCTGCAGTGGGCTTCCTCAATACCATTGTGTATCACACAGGTATTATCTCCCCTTATCCACTTTCTTGATATGCCTTTGTCATAGTCATGGTGTGAAACACATATCACCTTAGTACATATGCGACACGATGTCTTTTCAGCCAGCCCGCATATGAATTGTTTTATCCTGCTGTCTGATTCGTATATACCCCAACCATGGACAGTATAAAAAACCTTTGGGACCCCTGCAAGCCGTGCCGCGCATCTGCCCAAAAACCCTGCTTTTGAACTATGCAGATGTACTATGTCAAATCTTTCGGCCTTTATAAGCCTATAAAGGCAATATAGAGCATGTATATCATTCAGAAGGGATATCTCCCTCTTGATACTCGGTATAATTACAATCCTGACACTGTTTGCCCTTTTATCATTCAGTTCCCTTATCCTCGTCGTCAACGGGCCTTCAGCAGATGTTGCCAAAGTGATATCAAAGCTGTCAGTATCCAGATATGATATGATATCATATACAACCTTTTGTGCTCCGCCTATATCCGGAAGTGTGATACAGAAAAGGATTTTTTTCTTGCCTTTATCCAGTGTTATCACCTCTCCTTCCGGAAAGCACTTCAAATTATGCTTGAACGCAAGAAAAATCAGACAGTCTTCTTAATAATGCATATTAATATATATTATCTACTTTTATGTTTATTCTTTTGGAGGGCATATCTGCTGAATAATATATTCCCTTAGGCTGTCTGCTGCCTATTTTGAGCAGCACAGCTTCAGAAGGAATTCTGCCTTTTAGTGTTAAATCATAAAAAAGTATAAATTCACCTTTTAGATGCCTCGTCCATATATTGTATTGAAACAAGTATGTGGAAGGAGGCGAGTATGAAATGAGTGAGGACTGGAATTATGGCAGCGGTACTGGCTGTGATTGCAGTAGTTTTTGGAAAGTCAGCAAATTCACTCTAAAATCTGTATTCAGCAATTGTCAAAATGATCCGGCTGTTATTTATAAAGTTGAGGGTTCCGGTTTTCCATCAGGGACTGTAATTGCCGAAAACCTGTCCAGAAAGACATCCTTTGTATACCGGGTGGAAAAATCCGACGGAACTGTGGAAAGCTTATTGGTGGCTCCGGGCAGTGAGGCTGCATTATCTGTTACATCTATTGCCAGGGTGTCCGCTTACTCAATCAAAGGACTCCTTGCAGGAGGAAGGTTCCACTTTGACCTGATGCAGCCGGTTGAAACATAATATGTATTAAAAGCAGGATAGTGATCCTCTCTCTATCCTGTTTTTTTATGTCAGCAGCTGCAGATATGTAGAAACAATATAGAGGTGACAAGCCTGACGTCAGCATTTCCGAATAATAGGCAATAGTCATCTGCGCTGGCTGCTTATAAGAATATCCCGCAAAAAAAAGTACACCTTCAAATGCCTTTACTTAATCTGACATTTGGGGTGTATTTCAATCATTCTTATTTAGCCCGGGCTATATTTGAAAACATCCGGCTTCCAGAAGGGGCATCACCTGCTCTTCAGGCACCGGTCTGCTGAATAAATACCCTTGCGCTTTATGGCATTCCTTTTTCATCAGGCAGTCCAGCTGCTCCCTTGTCTCTACGCCTTCAGCAATCACGCTCATTCCCATGTTGTCTCCTATTCGTATAATATAGCCTGTTAAGGTATTGCTCTGCTCTTCCTCATGAACATGGTCAATAAATGACTTGTCTATCTTTAATGTCGAAATATTCAGCTGCTTAAGGTAGCTCAACGACGAATATCCCTTCCCAAAATCATCAAGGGCTATTCCGACTCCAGTTTCCCTCAATGCATCCAGTTTACTGTTTATTATGTCAAAGGACTCTATAAGTATTGACTCGGTGATCTCCAATTCAAGATGCTCCGGACTGACACCCGATAATTCAAGGATGTCTTTTACCACATCGACAAAATCCGCTTGCATAAGTTGTAATATGGAAATATTAACTGAAATGGTCAAATCCTTATAACCTTTCATATGAAGCTTCTTAAGAAATGCACATGAGCTTTTTAATATCCATATACCTATAGGTATTATCAGATGTGTATCCTCTGCAATTCTTATGAACCTTAAGGGAGACACAAAACCCAACTCAGGACTTTTCCACCTCAGCAACGCCTCAAAGCCTGTAATCCTTTTGTTGTTCAAGTCCACCTGAGGCTGGTAGTATACTTCAAACTCATTCTTTTCCAGAGCTGATTGCAAATGCTTCTCTATTACCATCCTCTCGGCAAAGGCCTCTTTCATCTGCTGACTGAATATCATATACTTGTTCTTACCCTGTTCTTTGGATTTATACATGGCAATATCCGCATACTTCAACAAGTCGTAAAAGCTGCTGCCATGTTCCGGGCATATAGCCACCCCGATGCTGAGACTTATGTTCAGTATACTGTCATTTATCCCACAGCTTTCACTGAATCCTTCAAGTATTTTGGCTGCAACAGCTTCAACTTCTCCGTCATCCTTTATGTCCGGTACGATTATTGCGAATTCATCCCCCCCAAGCCTGTAGACTGTACATTCTATCGGCAGCAGTGAAACAAGTCTTTCACCAACCCTGATTATCACCTGATCTCCAAAGGCATGACCCATTGTATCATTAATGTTCTTAAAATCATCCATATCTATATACATTAACGCAGCCTTGCTATTTGGCGAGCCGAAAACAGCCTTTGAATTCTCCAGCAGCGAAAGCTTGTTGGGCAGTCCTGTCAATGTATCAAAATATGCCAGATGACTTAGTTCCTCCTGGGAATTTTTCAGTTCTTCTTCTGAGGCTATGATTTCTTCATAAGCAGCTTCCAGATCCTCATGGGCGGCAGTCAGCTCCCTATAACTGTCAAGAAGCCTCTTCTCTGTCCTTTTGATCCTTTTCAGAGGCTTAAAAATCAGAAGGAATATCACCGAAGCAGATACAAGTACATAGAACCAACCTTTGATCATACTGATGATTATAAGCAGCTCCGCATCACTTACCAACAGTGACACAAACCTGTCGGACAGCAAAATCCAAAGGCTGCCAAGTATCAGATATGTAAATGAAATTCTTATGGATACCGCTAAAGGGTTGAAATTGTGCATTCCCTTTGTTGCCTCTCTGAAAAAACTCAGACCCGATTCCTTAATATTAGCTTCCCTCATCCTTCTTCTTCACCTCCCTGTAAGCAAATGTATTATGTATCAAAGTTCAGTAAAGTTGAAATACGTGGTTTGCCTCCAATTGCATATGTTTCCATTATTTATGTTTATTTTATCTAAATTCCCTGCTATTGTCTATAACAATTCTCAAATTCCAATGATAAATAATACTAATAAATAATTCCAACTCAGTTAAAGGTAGTTACTGAATGAGCCGGGCACTTCTTATCCAAGCACATTTTTCACATAATAAACATAATATAATTCTGATAAGCCAATATGAGGAGTGAGAATTGTGACCAAATCCAAGAAGAAGTGTCCGTGCCCTTACTGTGCAAATCTGCCTATGTTTGAACCTTACCTGAACATGCAGTATTCCCCCCAATATTTTTATGATGATACAGATGACTACGGTTTCACAAAGCTGAAGGACTATGGACCGGAACCCTTTGTAATCAATATTGAGGAAGCAGCAAAGCAGAACGATACCTTTCGTACTGCTTTGTGGACAGGTAGGCACCTGCAGCTTACATTGATGAGCATTGAAGTGGGAGAGGATATAGGTCTGGAAGTGCATCCGGATCTTGATCAATTCATACGTATTGAAGAAGGTCAAGGGCTGGTCAAAATGGGTGACAGAAAAGACAGACTGGATTTTAGGGAAAAAGTCTATGATGACTATGTATTCATCATACCCGCAGGAAAATGGCACAACCTGATCAATACCGGAAGGAAGCCGATTAAGCTGTATTCCATATATGCACCTCCTCAGCATCCCAAGGGTACGGTACATGAAACGAAGGAAATTGCTGAGGCAGCAGAGCATGATCACTAATCGCAATTAGTACAATAAAGGAGAAGTACTGTGTTTTATACTCAGTGCTTCCCTTTTCTAATCACCCTTCCGAAGTTCTGCATACACGATTTTCCTTCTTTAACCGCAAGCTTTCCTTCCAATATGACATGTTTTATACCAACAGGATGTAAAGAGGGGTTGCTGTAATCCTCAAATCCTGCGATTTCATTGAAATCAAATAACGTTATATCTGCAATTTTACCTGTGGACAGTTCTCCAATGTCCTTTATCCCTATGGTTTTTGCCGTCAGTGATGTACACTTTTTTATGGCGGTTTCCAGACTTATGGCCTTTTTTTCTCTCACGAACTTACCTATGAAAAGCGGAAAATTGCCGTATAAGCGTGGATGCGGCACACCTGCAGGTATACTGTCTGAACCTACCATTTGAAGGGGATGCTTTATAAGCTTTATGGTATCCTCCTCCGAAAACACCTTCAGGGTCACAATCCCAACTCCTGCCTCCTCTTCGATCAGAAGCTCCGCTGCAAAATCCAGAGGATGCATATCCATTTCTCTTGCTATATCTCCTATGGTTCTTCCAATAAGACCCTTGTTCTTTTCTCTTTTTACCGAGGTTATCAGTATGCCATCCCATCCGTTGATGGCACTGTAGTTATCCCACCCCTTATAGTGTGTTTCCATACTTTCAAGCTCTTTTTTCAATCTCTCCAGGGTATCCTTATCCCTAAGCCCTGAGATCAAGCTGCTGCTCCCTTTTCCTGTGATCCATGGAGGAAGAAGTTGTGTAAGCAATGTGCTTCCGGAAAGATAAAGATGCTCATCAAAGGTTATGTTGATACCCTTCTTTATTGTCTTTTCCACAAAATCAATAAGCACTTCGGCATTACAGCCCAGTTCTTCGGAATTGTATGAACGCATATGTGAAATATGAAGTTTTACCTTTGATGCTTCGGCAATAGATGCTATTTCATCCAAAGCGTCAATAATTGAGCGGTCATGGTTCCTGAGGTGGACCATAACTATTCCGTCATGCCTCTCAACAACCTTACATATGGCTATAAGCTCATCCCTTAAACTGAAAACGGCAGGCATATACTGCAATCCCAAAGACATTCCAAATGCTCCCGCTTCCATTGATGCATCTACTATTCTGCACATACGGTCAAGTTCTTTACTGTCAGGTGTCCTACTATCAAAGCCCATCACATATGTCCTTACCGCTCCGTGAGAAATAAGGGCGGCATAATTGTTTTTCAATCCTCTTGATGCTATCTCACTAAAATAACTGTTCAAATCACTAAAATTCCATATGATATTATCCGGGTCTCCCACTACACCTCTGATATAATCCTTCCATACCTTGCTCTTCGATTCAACACAGGGTACAACTCCCAGTCCGCATTGCCCTACCAATTCACTTGTAACTCCCTGCATCAGCTTCAGGTTCTGGATCTTATGCTCCATAAAAGGCACCAGGTCATTGTGGCTGTGTATATCAATAAATCCCGGGGATACCACCAAACCTGACGCATCTATAACCTCTCGAGCATCAAAGTGCAGTGCCTTTCCTATTATCGCAATCCTGCCTCCGCTGACAGCAATATCAGCTTCGTAGGCAGCACTGCCTGTCCCATCAACTACCAATCCATTCTTAACAAGTATATCCAGCAATTGAGCTACCTCCCATAATAGTGTTGCTATAGACCGTTTCTATATGAACGTTAGTTCTTTTATAGATTAATAAAACCACTCCATATATATTATAGCACTGTTGGTTTTGAAGTTAAGTGTAAATGATAGAGATAAAAAAATACCCTACTATATATAACACCCTCTATGAACATACTAATGATATGAGGTGATGCAATGGGGAACATGTTGTTGAAAAACTGCATAATATTTGATGGCACTAAGGTCAATACACAAATACAGGAAATATTGATCCAAGATGATATCATAAAGGAGATTGGAAAATCTGTAACAACTATTTCTGAAGACACAACAGTGATTGATCTTGGCGAAAGCTATGTCATTCCGGGGATGGTAGACTGCCATACTCATCTTGGAATTATAGAAGAAGGGGTAGGAAAAATTGGAGTTGACAACAACGAAACCTCAAACCCTGTCACTCCTCAGTTAAGAGGGATAGACGCAATAAACCCCATGGATATGGCTTTCAAAGATGCAGTAAGATCCGGCATTACAACCGTTATGAGCGGACCTGGCAGCAATAATGCCGTAGGAGGTTTAAGTGCTGCAATAAAGACTCATGGAAGAATAATAGACAGGATGGTTTTAAGATATCCCATAGGTCTTAAGATTGCTCTGGGAGAAAATCCAATGAGTACTTATGGAGTCAATGGCAAGTGTCCGGTTACAAGAATGGCTACAGCAGCCCTTGTAAGGGAACTATTTATGAGAACGCAGGATTACATATCACTTAAGGAAAAAGGGGAGCTAAAGGAAAGAAATATCGGATTTGAAGCCGTTATTCCCCTGCTTAAGGGTGAGATATCACTGAGGGTCCACGCCCATAGAGCTGATGATATCGTAACTGCCGTCAGAATCGCAGAGGAGTTTGGCATTAGGAAGCTTGTCATCGAACATGGTACAGAAGCCCATTTGGTGAAGGATTTTTTGATTGAGAAAGGAGTACCCGTAGCTTTTGGTCCTATGCTGACACCAAGGATAAAGATGGAGCTGAGAAACCGGCATTACCGATCAGCCGTAGAGCTTGTTAAAGCAGGTGTAAAGCTTGCACTTATAACTGACCACCCATACAACTCCATAGATCAGCTTAGGACAGTAGCAATACTGGCACTGTCCGAAGGCTTGAGCCCCAAGGAAGCTATCAAGTCCATAACTATCAATCCTGCTGAGATTTTGGAGTGCGAGAAACGTATAGGAAAGCTCGAGGAGGGGTATGATGCAGATATTGCAGTGTTTGATAAAAATCCTCTTGATATCAGCTCAAAAGTTCTTATGACTATAATAAACGGCAATATTGTGTATAGCTATGAAGAGATGACATAAAAATAACGCCCCAATAGGGGCGTATTATAAGAAAAATATTTATCCCTGCCATAAAAACAGCCAATGTCATCCTAAGGGAGAGGCTTATGCAATATTGGCTTTTTCCATATCTCCTTCCCATATTGCACTTTCCACCCCATCAATGTGAATTATTTCACTGAAAAATCCTTCGCTGATAATTTTGGACGGCAGCTTCAACATAAATTTAATCTCTATCATATTATCTTCATCTTCTTCAATATTATCATCAGTGTTAACCTTTATATCTCTGATATGAATATCATTTTTCCCTAATATTTGTCCGATATCACCTATTAGCCCCAGTCGTTCCTTACACTGTACAACCAGTAATTTATATTGGCTCTTAAATACTCTCTTTAATATAAGGCCCAGTCCTCTTAATGCAAACAGAACAATTGCAGTAGTTGTGAGTCCGCCTAAATAGTAACCGTTACCTATAGCTAATCCTATACCTCCACAAACCCAAATACTTGCAGCAGTAGTCAGGCCTTTAATACTGTTTCCGGTTCTCAGAATAGTTCCTGCTCCCAAAAAACCTATCCCGCTAACTACCTGTGCTGCTAATCTTGCAGGTTCACCGCCGCTGTGATCCGCACCCATTCCTTGAAAACCGTACATAGATATCAACATGATCAGGGTAGAGCCAAGGGTTACCAATATGTGTGTCCTTAATCCTGCAGAACTATGATTGGCTTCCCTTTCAATACCAACAATACCTCCTGCTAAAGCTGATAAAATCAACCTTAATACTACTTCACCCTCACTTATCAATTCTCTACCTCCTTTACTACATTTTCCCGGGAAATCTATTCTTACGCCAAATGGCTCTTTATGCAGTCTTCATTTCTGCTGTTCTGATGCATGGTTCTGGATGAGATTATATCCACACCCGTATCCAGGATGTTCTTTATTACTACCTGACCAACTTTGACCGGTGCTTTGACCTCCACCTTATTAATCAGCTCCATTGCCTGCTTTATCATATGCTTTGGAATTGCTCCGGAGGTTCTTACCGGAAGTCTTTTTACCGGAGCATCCGATATAATTACTGTTGTCGTCAATGCTCTTGTAGGGTTTGTCATTTCTTTAACACCATAGTCCGCACCCCTGAAGCACTTGTTTCCTTCAACCGTGTATTCCGCTTCACTTTTTCCTGTCTTTGTTACCTTCAACTTGCATCCCATAGGACAAACAATACAGATCATATATCTAGCTTCCATAGTTATGCCTCCTCTTTAACAACTTCAATGGAAATTTCTTCAGCGGCACAGGAAGCGACTTTATCCAAGCTTAGTTTTATGCTTTCCATTTCTCCCGGTGCAACATGGCTTCTCTTTACCTCTTTTATCACTTCTCCGCCGATCTTAACAACAAGCTTTACATCTTTATAGATATTATCCACACGCATCATCAGCTGCACCGATTGCCCATTATTATCAAGCCTTATCTGATGAGGAACGACATATCTTACTCCGTTTATGCCTTTTACTCTTACAGTTTTGCAATCCTTAGTCATCTTCCCTTTAATATACTCTGCAGCTCCAATGCCGGCTCTTTTGCTCTCTTCTGTAACCCAGTCCACCAGATCATGAACATGAACAACATTGCCGCATGCAAAAATTCCTTCAACAGAGGTTTCCATAGATTCATTTACTACCGGACCGCCTGTAACTCTATCAAGGACTATTCCAGCGGTTTTGGACAGTTCATTTTCAGGAATAAGACCTACAGACAGAAGCAAGGTATCACACTCAAACTTCTTTTCTGTTCCCTTGATTGGCTTAAGTCTTTCATCAACCTGGGCAATGGTCACAGCTTCCACTCGGTTGTGGCCTTCTATGTCTACCACTGTGTGATTTAAATAAAGCGGTATGTTGAAATCCTCCAAGCATTGAACTATATTCCTGGTCAACCCTCCCGAGTATGGCATAAGCTCTGCAACAGCCAGTACCTCTGCACCCTCAAGAGTCAGGCGTCTCGCCATTATCAGCCCGATATCCCCTGAACCGAGGATAACTACCCTTTTTCCAATCATATATCCTTCTATATTTACAAACCTCTGAGCCGTTCCTGCCGTCAACACTCCTGCAGGTCTTGTACCGGGTATTCTAATAGCTCCTCTGGTTCTTTCCCTGCAGCCCATAGCAAGTATTACTGCCTTTGCTTGTATATGGAGTATCCCATCTGCTGAGTTCATTGCTGTAATTACTTTATCTTCCGACACCTCAAGTACCATTGTATCAAGCTTGTATTCTATACCCATTGAAACAAGCTCTTTGATGAACCTTTCTGCATATTCCGGACCTGTAAGCTCCTCTTTGAATACGTGAAGTCCAAATCCGTTGTGAATACATTGCTGCAATATTCCTCCCAGTTCTCTGTCTCTTTCTATTACCAGGATTTTCTTTGCTCCGTTCTTACGTGCTTCTATAGCAGCAGCCAACCCTGCAGGGCCTCCGCCAATGACTGCAATATCATAATGTAACAAATTGCTCCCTCCTACAATATATATTCAACTACTTGGTTTTTCCTGTTAATATATAAGAATCCCGCCTGTCTTTTACTATCTCTGTAATTTCGGTTCCCAGTTCTCTCGCAAGAATCTCCATTACCCTCGGAGCACAGAATCCGCCCTGACACCTTCCTGATCCGGGTCTTGCCCTGCGTTTCACTCCATCTACAGTTCTTGCTCCTGCCTTTCTTCTTATAACATCTACGATCTCACCCTCGGTTATCTGTTCACATCTGCATATGATTCTTCCAAAGCCGGGGTCTTTCTCTATAAGCTTGGCTTTCTCAGCATCAGACAACTCCATGAAATGTATATTGGGCCTCCTAATTGGATTAAAGTCCTGCTTCATCTCCAGGTTTTCAATTTTTCCTTTTATCATTTCCACGACATACTCAGCGATAGCTGGAGCAGATGTGAGGCCTGGGGAGTCTATACCTGCGACATTGAAGAACCCTGCTGATTCCATTGATTCTTCAACAATGAAATCTTTTGTTTTGGTTTTTGCCCTTAACCCCGTAAAGGAAGTTATTACACTCTGAAAGCCTATCTTTTTCAGGGTGTGTT
>JAWLHF010000035.1:0-29949 GCA_041690515.1 Clostridiaceae bacterium
TTTATAAATAACCCATCCAATTATTCCGCAAGCACCGTTTCAACTACTTTAAGCACGTTATCTGATGTAATAGGTTTTATTATGTAATGCTGTGCGCCGTTTTCCAATGCCTCAAACACCATGTTCCTCTGATCCAGCGCACTGATCATCACTATCCTTGCTTCGGGATACTTTCTTATGATGCCCTTGACCGCATCTATTCCATTCAATATCGGCATTGTGATATCCATTGTAACCAAATCAGGCATATATTTGTCATATTCGATCATTGCTTCCTTACCGTTGGATGCTTCTGCTACAATCGTATGTCCGGCCTGAGTCAGAATAACCTTAAGATTCCGTCTTGCTATGATTGAATCATCTACAATCATAACCCGTGCCATACTATCACCCCAATCGTGGATGGTAATACAAATACCAGCAATATTTATCTATATTAAATATACTCTTTTGCCCGTATTATTGTCAATGAATTGCAGATTATGACGAAACAAAAACTAAATATAATGCCTGGGACCTCCTAAGGAAAAATCCTGGCATTATATTCAGTAACCTCAATTGGTTATAGGGATATATATGTGAACAGCTTGAGCTGAATTCTTAGCTGCCGCCTCTTTTGTTGTCCCTTTTGGCGATTATTGCTATCCCGATTACTATCAGAATTACCGGCACCAGATAATCCTTCAGATCAAAGCTGATATAATTCTTAAGCAATGCCGAAAGCCCTATGCCGCCCAGAATGCCTACAGGCACCAAAAGTCCTTTGTCTTTGTTTCCGAAAATGTACAATTCAAACAATCCCACTGCAACGCCTAAAAGAAACATAGGCCAGAGATCCGACATAATGTGCCATCCGAAAAACACATTAGCATAGAACAAAGCACCATAAGTAGTAAGTATTCCTGCAGGTACAAGTATACCCGGGTTCTTATCAATACCTGTGAAAAATGCAAAATGCATATATATTCCCGGAACCAGGAGAGCCAGCGGCCATACATAGTTCCATGTAAAGTGCAGATAACCCAGATTTGACATAAGGAAAAGGGCTCCCATGGCTATCAATACAGCCCCGATCACAATATTGGAATTTCTATTCATTGTCTTACCTCCCAGTTATAAGAGTATTACTCTTTTTTTCTCTTCTCGTTTTATCTTTCATACTAATATACGCAGTGCAATTTTCAATGTCTGATGTATTTCTTCTTCAAATAATAAATTTTTATGGGAAAAATACGGGCTTACATGCAAATTCATGTTTGCGCCTGCCATATTATAATGATACTATTATTAGAGTAAGAATGTCATAGTCAGATACGGAGGGTCAAATGAAGGACACAATAAGAAAACAAATACTTGCTATCAGGAACAAAATGTCTGATGTTGATGTGTACCGTTACAGTGAGAGTATTTTCTTCAACTTAGCAGAAAGCAGCTTTTTCAATGCTTCAGAGCACATCATGGTGTATCTGGATTTCAAACACGAGGTGGAAACCGACCTTATAATAAATCACAGTCTCCATCTTGGTAAGCAGGTGTACATACCGATATGCATACCGGAAACCCATGAAATCTGCATATCCAGAATCACAAGCCTTAATGAGCTTCAGTCAGGACACTTCGGAATAAGGGAACCAATGGCAGAATTCATAAGGCTTTCAGACAGCAGCCTTATAGACCTTGTACTTGTCCCCGGTGTTGCCTTTGATACTGCAGGAAACAGAATAGGCTTCGGAGCAGGCTATTATGACAGGTTTATGAAACGTTTGAAGGCTGGAGCTGTAAAGGCGGCACTTGCATACTCCTTCCAAATAGTAGATGCTGTGCCTTCGGATGAATACGATATCCCTGTTGATTACCTGATAAATGAAAAGAACATAATAAAGTGCTCTCGCACTTGAGAATTTTTAGGTTTAAAATAGAACTAAGGTAGAAATGCTTTTCACCAAGAAGTTCTATGAACTATGCTGTCATGCGTGGCATCCGCCAAGCATTCTCGCTATAGAGTACTTCTAGGTTCAAAGCAAGTCTTAAGGGGTGATTTTATGCTTTTTGATATTTTTTTGACTTTTTTTAAGATTGGCTCCTTTACAATAGGGGGAGGCTATGCGATGCTCCCTATCATACAACGGGAAGTGGTTGATAATAAGAAATGGCTTGAGGAAGAGGAGTTTCTGGATTCCATAGCGGTTACCAACAGTCTTCCCGGTCCCTTGGCTATTAACTGCGCCACTTTTGTGGGTTACAGGACAGCAGGCTTTGCCGGAGCGATTTCTGCAGCCCTTGGAGCAGTCATGCCCTCTTTTTTGATAATACTCATTATCGCCATGTTCTTTTCCTCCATAAAGGAAAATCAGATTGTTGAGTATGTATTTGCCGGAATAAGGCCTGCAGTGGTGGCTTTGATTGCTTATGCCCTGGTGAAGCTTGTAAAATCAATGGGTGTGAATTTTGTTAATATATCAATTTCCATCACTGTGCTTCTGTTGATTCTTCTGTTCAATTTCCACCCCATAATAACCATTGTGATTTGTGGCAGTTTGGGATTCTTCCTTTTCAGAAAGGAGGAGAAACCATGATTTCATTAGTGAAGCTTTTCTTGTCCTTTCTAAAAATAGGAGCCTTCAGTTTTGGCGGAGGCTATGCTGTATTATCTCTCATACAGGAAGAAGTGATAGAGGGCAATGGCTGGATATCCGCCAGGGATTTTATTGATATAGTCGCAATAGCCGAAATGACTCCGGGGCCGATAGCAGTAAATTCTTCAACCTTTGTGGGTTTCAAGATGGGAGCCTTGGCAGGATCGGCTATAGCTACTTTTGGAGCCGTGCTGGTTCCTATTACGGTAACTCTGTTTGTATCTGTCTACTACAATAAATTCAAGCATCTGAAGCAGGTTAATTGGGTTATACGAGGGATAAGGCCTGCTGTGCTTGGACTGATTGCAGCGGCATGTATAAAGATTGGAAAAGTCTCTGTTGTAGACTTGAAGGGTGCTGTAATAGCTCTGCTTGCTTTTATCGGAGTCTATAAGCTTAAGATAAATCCTATTCTTATGATACTGATATCAGGGATACTGGGAGTTATACTATATGGAGTGCTGTAATGCATTTCATCGTATGTGTAGTGAATTATCTGTTTTTACAAGAGCCGGAACATATCATCATGTTCCGGTTTTTATTTTTTGTTTTAAACCTGCACCTTTTGTCAATAATATTACTTGGAAAGAGGTGATTTATTGGCTGTAAAAGTTGGGATTCCCCGGGGAATGTATTATTACAAATATTATCCCCTTATCAAAACTTTCCTGACAGAAATCGGGGCTGAGGTTGTACCCTCCCCGGAAACCACTAAGGAGATACTTGATAAGGGAGTATTATACAGTATCGATGATGCATGCCTGCCGGTAAAGGTTTATCATGGTCATGCATTTTATCTGAAGGATAAGGCAGATTATTTAATGGTACCGCGCCTTACAAGCGTATCAAAGGGTGAGTACATATGCCCCAAATTTGGAGGACTTCCGGAAATGGTCAAATACTCCGTCTCTGATCTGCCTCCCCTTATAGATACTGAGATAAATCTTCTTAAAAGCCGCAAGGGACTCAATAAGGCATTATACAAAATGGCATTTTCATTGAAGTATAAAAATCCTATAGGTATCAACAGAGGAATAAATTCAGCGATGAAAGCCCATTATGAGTTCAAATCTGCAGTGCAAAAGGGCAGCACTCCCGACAGTGTCATAGAGGGTATTCCCCATAAGCTATACAATATAAAAGCACGGATTGGACTTATAGGCCATCCTTATCTCCTATACGACAGCTTTGTTAATATGAACCTGCTAAAAAAGCTCAGGGAGAGGGGTGTGGAAGTAATAACTCCCGATATGATCGATCCCCACATTATAAACGAGAGATGCATGGAGCTTTCAAAAAGGATGTTCTGGAGCAGCGGGAAGAGCATTATCGGCAGTGCATTATACATAATGGACAATAGTTCCATTGACGGAATGTTGTCACTGACAGCCTTTGGCTGCGGAGTTGATTCCCTTGCGGGAGAGTTTATAGAAAAACAGGCAAGGAAGTATTATAAGAAGCCTTTCATGGTATTGAATATCGATGAGCACACAGGAGATGCCGGCTTTAATACCCGTATAGAGGCATTTTTCGACTTGCTGGACTGGAGGAATGCAAATGCGGCTCACCTACCCTCACATGGGAGAAGCATATATAGCAGTTAAGAGTTTGATGGATGACATTGGAGTAGAAAGCGTGATACCCGCATTCACAACCAATTCCACTTTAAGACTTGGTTCTTCCATCTCTCCTGAGACAATATGCCTGCCATACAAAATAATGCTGGGAAACTATATAAACAGCATCAAGGCGGGGGCAGACACCATACTTATCACAGGCAGCTGCGGACCATGCCGTTTCGGCTATTATGGTCCTTTGCAGAAGCATGCTCTTGAAGACGCCGGCTACAAGGACATTGATATGATCATCCTAGATCCTCCAAGAGAAGGGTACCGGAAGTTCTATGAAGCAATAAAAAAGGTTGCCGGAAATAAAAAAGGCAAAATAATACCTGCTTTCATCAATGCATACAAGGTGTGCTGTGAAGTTGACAGTCTGAACGAACTGCTCTATTATGTGCGGCCAAGGGCTATCAATAAAGCAGAGTTGAAGGGCATAATACATGAGTTCAGGAAGAATGTCATGAGTGTCACCGGTTCAGCTCAGATGCTTGATTTGATAAACAAAACCAAAAAACGCATAAGTGAAGTCAGCATTGATGAAAGCTTCAAACCGATAAAAGTCGGGATCATAGGTGAGATATACACTATTATCGAACCTTTCACCAATCTTGAGACTGAGGAAAGACTGGGAGACCTGGGTGTGGAGGTTCACAGGTCAATGACGGTAAGGGATTGGGCACAGAATAATATCATATTCCCCATAACCGGCCGTAAGGGATATAAGCTGGAAAAAAGGCTTTCCAAGCCTTACCTTCCCACTATGATAGGTGGACATACACAGCAGTGCATAGGTCATGCAGTTCATTATGCAAAAATGGGCTACGACGGACTTGTTCAGATCTATCCTATGACCTGTATGCCTGAAATAGTATCCCGCTCAATACTCCCCCAGGTGGAAAAGGACTACAATATACCCATATTGTATCTTATTGTAGACGAACAGACCGGTGAAGCGGGCTTCCAGACAAGGCTGGAAGCATTTGTGGACTATATAGGAAGGAATAGGGAAATGAGTAGACAATACCACTAGACCCAATACAAGAAACGATAACGTGTATTCGTTGCTATAAAAGCAGCAAAGGAATTCCCCAGCAATCCACGTGCCAGAAATCCCTACTCCTCCTCCCCTTCTTCCTCCTTAAACGGAGAAAACTCCACCAGCTCTTCAACATGTCCGAGACCCCTTTTCCAAAGGTACAGCATATAGGGTATGAAAAGCAGCAGAAAGTAGAGTTTCTGCGAGAAAAGTATGAAGTCGTATATTCCATGAAGTATTATCGGTATTATTAACCCAAGCCCTATATACCTCTGTCTGTATTTTGGCCTTACAAACTTGGCTATTCCCAGGTAATAGCCCATAACCACGGCGAAAAGGGCATGGGCAGGTACCGCAGTAAAAGATCTTAAGATTGCAGTATTCATGCCGCCGGATAGTACATATGCAAGGTTCTCCACCGTAGCAAACCCAAGGGATATAAATACCGCATAGACTATGCCGTCATACATCTCGTCAAACTCTCTGTTCTTCCATATGTAAAGGAAAAAAAACAGGAATTTGAATGACTCTTCCACAAGTCCCGCAACAATAAAAGCAGTATATCCTGCAGCCAGAATACTGCTGTCAGACAGATCAAATATGCTTAAGGACATTTCCACAAACAGCACCGGTATAACAAGTCCTCCACCCATCAGAAATGCTTTTAACAGCATCAGCCTCGGTTCTTTTTCATATTTGTCCCTGGTATAAAAGTAGTACAGCAGCGCAGCTGATGGAGCGACGGCTGCAGCCAATAAAAGCATTGAAACCCCTCCCTGTTGAGTTTAAAGTTCTTCTACAATCTTTATCTGTATTTCGCTAAGTGCATATAGCTTATATATTTCCCTGTCTATCTCTACTACAACAGCTTTTTTCAACTCATCATCCTTACAGTTCTTGAGCTTAAAGGCTAATACTTCAATCCGGTTCCCCTGTTCAGGGATAGGCACTTTCATTCTCAGAACCGTATTGGGATAAAAATCATAGAGCTTACCGCTGATTTTTTTTGCATAGCATTTGAAATAGAACTCGAAAAGTTTTGAATTAAGTATAGCCGCAATATAATCCAGAGTCATTCGGTTCTTGTATTCCTCCCTGAGCTTTAGGCTGTATATATCAGCACTACAGTAGTATCCATAAGTGTCAACAGCAAAGCGGCTTCCGGAAGACTTAAAGGGATATACTATCTTGGGGGTGTCGAATATCTCATTGGTTCTTCCCCACTGCAGCTGGTACCACTTCCTTACCCCTCTCCTGCATTCTCTTCTTTCCATGAGTCTTTCCCTGTACTGTGATATGTACTTAATGGCATTGGGAAACTTCTTTTCCTCTTCGATGAAATTTGAGTATATGAGATACTGTCCGGGAGTCTCTATATTGTGTTTCTGTACATTGCTGTTCTTAATCCAGGGCTTCAGCAAATCACCCTCTATACCATGCTTTTCAATCTGTGTCCTGTTTACGACAAATGCTTTATCGCAACCGGTTATGATACCTTGATAGCTTTCTGCTATGTCTCCCAACTTAAAGCTGCTCTTTGTCTCTAAAGCAGAGTATATAGCATGTTTATCACTGTTCAGCAGCACCCATCCCTCATCCTTCAATTCCTGCATCTTGACTGTGAACTGCTCAAAATTGGACAACCTAAACAAATCAGCCTTTGGTACGGGAAACGTATCCTTGAGCTTCAAAACCGGAACTCTCTCTTTATTCAGTCCCTTCCTTAGCGTTATAATACATGCTGCAACAGCTGCATCCTGAAAGATACTTCCTCCGTAGAAGTCCACTATCTCATCAATGGAGCACAGCTCTGTTATATATCTCCTTAAGCCTGTTGCAGAAGGTCCTTCCATGAAGTATCTGGAGGTGATGAAGCTTAAGCTTCCGCCTTTCTTCAAAAGATCAATTCCTTTTTTAAGAAAACAATAGGATATATCTGATTTATCCCTGTAAATACCCTTGTATACTGTCTGCAGCTCCTTCTTGTATTCCTTTGTCACCTGCTTATGTCCTATATATGGGGGATTTCCAAGAATATAATCAAATTCCTCTTCTGTTTCATATAGCAGACTGTCACACTTCAAAAGGTTTAGTCTGCAGGCTTTTCCCGCAAGCTTTCTCAATATTTCTCCGGCAGTTTCAAGTGCCTCTGCATCCACATCCATTCCCCAAAGGCAGTTTTCAACAATGAAGCTGCCAATATCATCTCTCTTGATTCTTCCTGCAAGCTCATCATTTTTCTCCAGTACTTCCTCATAATCCATCTCAAACTTTTCCTTAAGCACCTGAAAGGCTTGTATCAGAAAGAGTCCCGTTCCGCAGGCGGGATCAAGGACCCTTATATACGGGTTTTCAACAAGGTCAACCTCATCCAGCACTTTCCCAGTCATTCTCTCTACTACCTCCGGAGGAGTATAAAAAACGCCCTTGTCTTTCCTGTCCCTGCGGCTTCTGTTGGATTGTATATAATCACTTTTTTCCAGTATTGATTTACCTATACTCATGTTTACCTCATCATTCCTAAAGCTTTGCAATATACAATATACCCTGCAGAGGCTCCAGCGTCATATCCAATCTTCCTCCGCCAATATCCACGGGACTGCCCTCCCTTTGCAGGTCGTACATTACTCCCTTATGCCATCTGCTTATATCCGCAGATATATGACATTGAGAATCCTTACTCCTGTTGACCAGTATTAGAGCGGTGTTGTCCTCACACTCATCTCCGAATACATCCCTGCCGCCCTTAATACTCCTGACGTACCCGTACACATCGCTTTCTGCATATATTGGAAACCAGCTTCCGGTGCTGAATATATCATATCTATTCCTGATCCCGGTCATGATCTTGTACCATTCAAACAATTCAGTGTTTTCCTTACCCCAGGGATATGTTCCCCTGTTCAGCGGATCCCTGTACCCCTCAAGCCCCGCTTCGTCCCCATAATATATGCTGGGAACACCCGGAAAAGTCATCTGTATAAGAGTCAGAAGCTTCAGCCTTTTTACTCCCAATTGCTTCTGCTCCGGCTGCAGCCGATATGCTTCCTTTTGCAGCTGAGTCATATGCTCCTCAGGAGGAGCCTCTCCCAATACGGTGAGTATCCTTGGTACGTCGTGGGTACCGATAAGGTTCATGCAGCAATAGAAATTATGCAGGGGATAGTTCTCATATATACTCATAAGTGCCTCATTCACAGCCCTGGCATCCTGCCCCCCTAAAAAGAACCCCAGCATAATATCCCTGAAGGGATAATTCATAACCGAGTCCAGTTCATCACCCAGCAGGTAAGCCCTTCTACAGCCGTAGCTAACCTTATTGGATGCATCCTCCCATACCTCTCCCAGAAGTATGGAATCAGAATCCTTCTCCTTAATTACTGTACGGATCAATTGAATAAAACGGTCAGGAAGTTCGTCTGCCACATCCAGGCGCCAGCCCTTTGCTCCCATACCCATCCAATACTTTATCACACTGTCTTTACCGGTTATTATAAAATCCACATAACCTGGGTCCATTTCATTGACATTGGGAAGACTGTCAACTCCCCACCAACACTCATAATCATCTCTGGATCCTTTGAAACGATACCAGGAGTAATATGGGGACTGCTGGGACTGATATGCCCCAACGCCGGGATAATTACCGTATCTATTGAAATAAATGCTGTCGCTTCCGGTATGACTGAAAACCCCGTCCAGAATCACTGAAATATTCATGGATCGTGCCTTCTCGCACAGCGCTCTAAATATCTCGTTACTTCCGAACATGGGATCGATATTCTTGTAGTCGGCGGTATCATACTTATGGTTACTGGTCGCTTCAAAAATAGGGTTCAAATAGATGACAGAAACACCAAGGTCCTTAAGATAATCAAGCTTATCTGCCACTCCCTGAAGATTTCCACCGAAAAAATCCCAACGGACTATGGAGCCCTTTTCGCAGTCCCTTATATAAGTCGGAGTATCTTCCCAGCTGCCGTATATGAAGCTGTTCCTCTTAGGGTTCAGTACAGCACCATCCTTGTTTCCGTTGTTGAACCTGTCAACAAATATCTGGTACATCACAGCCTTCTTGTACCACCGGGGAGTCTCTGCCCCCTCCATGTATACTGTTATCTGGTACCCCGGAGGAACCGTCTTATAAATACACCCGACACCTCCGCGGGATCTTTCGTTATTCCCGTAATAAAGCCTTTCTCCGCCAATAAGCAGTTCAAAATAATACCAGACAAGTCCCGGTTCCCGGGGCATCTGAATCTCTGCGTAATATTCCGCCAGTTCCCCCTGAAGCATTCGGATACTCATGGTAATCCTATGTTCACTGCCATTATCCGTATTTATCACAATTTCTGCCGCTTCCACCGGTTTTATGCTCCGGACTGTAAGTCCAAGGCTGACCCCGGAAGCACAAGGTACTGCTCCAAAGGGAGTGCGGTATTTTTCCTCCCGGGAGTTGTGATATAAAAAAACATCCGTCATATTATCACCCTTTTGACCCCCCATATGCCAGTGGCATACTCAGATATTGTACTGTCACTTGAAAATACACCCGAATGAGCTATATTGCTTATGCTCATCCTGGTCCATTTTGTTTTCTGCCTGTAAAGCTCGTCGGCCCACTTGTGCGCCTCCGTATAATCGTTGAAATCCTTCAGTACAAAGTATTCATCGTTGTGCAGCAGCAAATGGTTATATATATCCATGAATTCAACATTACTAACGGGAAAGAATCCGTTTATCAGCTGATCTACCGCAGTTTTTATACGTATATCACTGTTATATATTTCTACTGCGCTGTATCCCCCGTTTCTATAGTAATCCAACACTTCCCTTTCAGTCATCCCAAATATTATTATATTGTCATCCCCTACTTCATCTCTAATCTCAATATTTGCTCCATCCAGTGTGGCTACCGTTATTGCGCCGTTCATCATAAGCTTCATGTTTCCTGTACCGGAGGCTTCCTTTGTTGTTGTTGAGATCTGCTCACTGATATCAGCGGCAGGTATTATCTTCTCCGCCAGGGATACCTTGTAGTCTTCCATAAACACGACCTTTAACTTATCTTCTATTGTTTTGTCATTGTTTATCTTATCTGCAACAGTATTGATCAGCTTTATTTCCTGCTTAGCCAGCTGATAGCCCGGAGCTGCTTTGGCTCCGAATATGAATGTCCTGGGCACCGTTTCAAGCTTGGGATTCTCTTTCAGACTGTTATACAAATGCATTATATGCAGGATATTAAGAAGCTGCCTTTTATATGCATGCATCCTTTTTATCTGCACATCGAATATGGAGTCTGGGTCCACAGCTATACCATACTTATCCTTTATTATCTTTGCCAGTTCCACCTTGTTGTTGCGCTTAATCTGCCTTATTCTCTCCTGTACTGCCGGATCATCCTGGTATCTGAGCAGCTTGATAAGATCCGTAGGATGCTTCGTCCAGCTGCTGCCGATTGTGTCCTTGAGAAGCTGGGCAAGCTCCGGATTGGATTTTAACAGCCATCTTCTGTGGGTGATCCCATTGGTTTTGTTATTGAATTTATATGGGTAGAAGTGGTAGAAATCCACAAGCTCCTGTTTTTTAAGTATCTCCGTATGGATTTTTGCTACACCATTGACACTGTGGCTTCCTACAATCGCCAGATGAGCCATTTTTACATACCCATCCGCCGTAATGGCCATTCTAGATATCTTGTCCCACTGTCCCGGGTATCTGTTCCACAGATCCCTGCAGAACCTTTCATTTATCTCTTCTATTATCATATATATCCTCGGAAGCAGCTCCTTAAACATATCAATAGGCCACTTTTCCAGTGCTTCAGACAGGATGGTGTGGTTGGTATAGGAAATGGTATTGGTGGTAATCTTCCAGGCTGTATCCCAGTCAAGCCCCTCCTGATCTGTAAGTATTCTCATCAGCTCCGGTATAGCAACAGCAGGATGTGTGTCATTTATGTGTATTGCCACCTTTTCATCAAAATCCCTTATATCCTGATTTGCATGCTTATAAGTCCTGACAATGCTTTGAAGGCCGGCAGACACGAAAAAGTACTGCTGTTTGAGTCTCAGCTTCCTTCCTTCCGGATAACTGTCATCAGGATAAAGCACCTGGGATATGGCTTCCACTGAGTATTTCTGCTCAACTGCCTTCAAATAATCTCCCTTGCTGAAGGAGGACAAATCAAAATCTTTCTCGGGATTCTCCGCACTCCACAGTCTTAAAGTATTTACAGTGGCATTATTATAGCCGATGATTGGAGTGTCGTAAGGGACAGCCAGCACAGTCTCGTAATTCTCATGTTTAAACATTAGCCTGTTGTCCTTATACTCTGTGGAGACTGAGCCTCCAAACCTTACCTCCACAGCCTTGTCTGCTTTCCTCATCTCCCAGACATTTCCCTCTCTGAGCCAGTTCTCAGGCAGCTCCACCTGATAGCCGTCCACTATCCTTTGCTGAAAAAGACCGTACTTGTACCTTATACCGCACCCATGACCGGGTATTCCTGTGGAGGCCATAGAATCAAGAAAACACGCAGCAAGCCTGCCAAGTCCCCCATTTCCAAGCCCTGCATCAGGTTCAGCAGATTTTATCTCCTTTAAAGTGCAGCCAAGTTCCTGAAGCACCTCTTCGCATACTCTCTCCAACCCCAGGTTGACCAGATTGTTGCCTAGAAGCCTTCCCAGAAGGAATTCTATGGAGAAATAGTATACCTGCTTTACATTCTTCTCAACATACTCTTCATTTGTCCTGACCCAAGATTCAGCCGCATAATCTCTGACAAGACTGCCCAAAGCTGAATACCTGTCATTGTTTGATGCCTCCTCGAAGCTTTTTGCATGCATGGTCATAAGCTTCCTCAGATAATCTTCCTTGAATTTATCTTTATTAATCGTCATAACTGCCTCCAATAAATAACAATTTTATCCAATAAATTATAAGTATTTCATCTATTATACAATATTTGCAAAATATTAACTATGGGTAATAATCATTGTATGAAAAAAGCGCATTTTGTGCGCTCTTTTGCCATACATCATATCATATTATAGCCTTCTTCTCAATGACAATAGGATAGTTTACATCTCCCTTAAGCTGTTTATCTTCAGTAATCTTCACACTCTTATCCAGAATCACATTCCTCAAAAGGACATTTTCTCCAATATCACAGTTCTGCATTATGATGCAATTCCTTACTACCGCCCCTTTTTTTATTTTCACACTCCGGAATATGATACTATTCTCCACCTCTCCGTCTATTATGCAGCCGTTTGCAACTAGAGAATGGGTAACCCTTGCATTCTCTTTGTACTTCGTCGGCGGTTCATCCTTTACCTTTGTGTATATCAGACCGTTCTTAAAGAATAGTTCCTTTGAAGTCTCCAGATCCAGCAGCTGCATGCTAGTCTTGAAATAGCTGTATATTGAATTGACACAGGACAGATATCCTTTAAACTCATATCCCCGTATATTAAGCTTATCCAAGCTGTTGTGAACGGCTTGCCTGAAGTAACCAACATCGCCCCTTGACACACAGGTATTGACGATATCAAGGAAAAGAGACTTCTTCAAAATGAACATATCCATGGATATATTACACAGGCTCTCCTTACCCTGATTCAGGCTGACCTCCGTTATCCTTCCTTTTTCATTAAAAGTAAGAGCATGGCAGTATTGAAAATCCACATTGCAGTTCTCAGCCTTTTTATATACTATAGTTATATCCGCTCCGGTTTCATCATGTTCCTTGATTGCATCCCGATAATTCAGATTACATACCATCCCTGTGGAAGTGACTATCACATTGTTCTGTTTGCTTAGATAAATATAGTCAATATGGTTCTTGAAGTTTTCAATATCCCCCCTGCGTATCCCAATTGAATAATTATTAATTACCGGTGTCATTATGAAAAGTCCGTCGTTTTTCCTGTCCAGATCCCATGCCTTCCCTGTACCCAGGTGGTCCAGAAGGGACCTGTATTTGCTCTGTGTGAATATGCTTATGTTTTGGATGCCTGCATTCACAAGGTTTGAAAGTGCAAAGTCAATCATCCTGTACCTTCCTGCTATGGGTATGGAAGCTATAGGCCTGTGATATGTCAGCTCCTTTATATTATCCTCTCTGTCGTTGAGATTTATTATTCCCATATAGTCCAGCATGTTCATCCCTCCTGTAGATTATGCTTTTCTCCGGGTCATCCATTGTAAGAAGCCCCTTCTGAAAGCTGTTCATTTTCTCCCACAAGTGTTATGGCTTTGGATTTACCGTCACCGATTCTGCAATTGTCTTTAATAACCGATTCCAATCCGATTATTGCCCGCTCAATTGTGACATTGTCCCCAATCAGTACCTTCGGCATCACCACAGTATCAATAACCTTTGTATTCCTTCCCACCTGGACTCCAGGGAACAGAACTGAGTTCCTCACTTCTCCGTATATCACGCAGCCTTCGCCGACCATGGAGTTGGTTATGACGGCTGTATCTCCGGTATAGTGAGGCGGTCTGATAGGATTCACTGAGTATATCTTCCACTTTGGGTCAAAGAGGTTAAGCCGGTTGTCTTCCTTCAAAAGGTCCATATTGGCTTCCCATAAGCTTTCTATGGTTCCCACATCCTTCCAGTAACCTTCAAAGGGATATGCATACAGCTTTATACCATCCCCAAGCATCCTTGGTATCACATTTTTGCCAAAATCGTTACTGGAATTGGGATCTGCTTCATCCTCCACAAGATACTTCCGAAGAACCTCCCAGTTAAATATATAGATACCCATTGATGCAAGATTGCTTTTGGCATTCTTAGGCTTTTCATCGAATTCATATATGCTGCCGTCAGGGTTAGTGTTCATTATCCCGAACCTGCGGGTCTCCTCCCATGGGACCTCAATAACGGCAATAGAAACATCCGCAGCCTTCTCCTTATGAAAATCAAGCATCTTGGAGTAGTCCATCTTATATATGTGGTCTCCCGAAAGCACTACAACGTAATCCGGATCATGAGCATCAATAAAATTAATGTTCTGGTATATTGCATTTGCAGTACCTTTATACCATTCGCCCCCCTTGTCATCCACATAAGGCGGCAGTACCGTGACCCCGCCGTTTTTCCTGTCCAGGTCCCAGGGACTTCCTATACCTATGTATGAGTTTAATACGAGAGGCTGATACTGTGTGAGCACACCAACGGTATCAATTCCCGAATTGGAGCAGTTGCTCAGCACAAAGTCTATGATCCTGTATTTGCCGCCAAAGTATACAGCAGGCTTTGCGATTTTTTTTGTAAGCAAAGTCAGCCTGCTGCCCTGTCCACCTGCAAGAATCATGGCAATCCATTCTTTTTTCCTCATGCATACCCCTCCTTGTTTTTTCCTTACCGTTAAGGGCATCGGACTTACGCCGATGACTCTCTTAGATATTATCTATGTTTATGATCTCATATATATGCATATGTTTGTACCTCATTCCCCTATCATCTCCAGAACCTCTGCTTCTTCATCCTCTTCTTCCCCAAGTACTGCTGCAGGCTTTAGATAGATTGCCGCTAAAGGCGGGATTTTTATTTTGATTGAATACTCCTGATTATGCCACTTATGCTTTTCTGCCTTTAATTCACCGGTATTCCTTTGATCCGAACCTCCGAACTCCTGCCAGTCGCTGTTGAAGATCTCCTCATAGCTGCAGTTTATGGGAACGCCTATTTTGTAATTATCATAAACAACCGGAGTGAAATTGCAGACTATTACTATAGTATCCTTTGGATTTTTCCCCTTACGCATGAAGACTATTATGCTCTGATTGAAATTATTAGGATCTATCCATTCAAAGCCCTCGAAAACATGGTCCAGCTCCCATAGTGCCGGTTCTTTCATATACAGACTATTAACAGCTCTCACATAACAATGGAGCTTTTTATGCATATCATAATCCAGAAGCAGCCAATCCAAAGCTGAATCGAAGCGCCATTCAATAAACTGTCCTATCTCCCCTCCCATGAAAAGCAGCTTTTTTCCGGGATGTGACATCATATAAGCGAGAAATAGCCTTAGATTTGCAAACTTCTGCCAATAGTCACCCGGCATCTTGTCCAGAAGGGACTTTTTCCCATGAACAACTTCATCGTGGGATAAAGGAAGTATGTAATTTTCAGTGTATGCGTACATAAGTGAGAATGTGATGAGGTTATGATGCCATTTCCTGTATATCGGGTCCATTGACATGTATTTAAGCATGTCATTCATCCATCCCATATTCCATTTGTAATTGAAGCCAAGACCTCCAAGGTAGACAGGAGCCGTCACCAGAGGCCAGGTAGTGGACTCCTCGGCTATCATCAGTACATTGGGGTAATACTCAAAGATGGTCTTGTTCAGTTTTCTCAAGAAATCAACGGCCTCAAGATTTTCCCTTCCTCCGAATTTATTGGGCACCCATTCGCCAGACTTCCTCTCATAGTCAAGGTAAAGCATGTTGGCAACTGCATCTACCCTTAGTCCGTCCACATGATACATTTCAAACCAGAAGACAGCATTTGAGATCAGAAAGCTATGTACCTCCGGCTTCCCCAAGTCGAACTGGCATGTACCCCAGCCTTGGTTCTCACCTTTTCTTGGATCACTGTACTCATAAAGAGGAGAACCATCAAAAAGCCTAAGTCCATGATCATCCTTGCAGAAATGTCCCGGAACCCAGTCCATTATGACTCCTATCCCTTTCTGGTGGCACTTTTCAATCAGGTACATCAGATCATAGGGTGACCCATACCTGCTGGTCGCCGAATAGTAGCCGGTGGCCTGATAGCCCCATGAACCATCAAAGGGGTGCTCCGTAAGGGGCAGAAGCTCAATATGCGTATATCCAATGCCCTTTACGTAATCAACAAGCTCATCGGCAAGCTCCCGATAATTGTAGAATTCTCCGCTGTCCTTCTGCTTCCATGAGCCTGCGTGTACTTCGTATATGCTTATAGGACTCTCATAGACATTTATACTTTTCCGTACATCCATCCATTCCCTGTCGTTCCATTTGTAATTTTTAAGAGAAACCACCTTAGAAGCGGTGCCGGCCCTGAGCTCTGAGTAGAAGGCATAGGGGTCCGACTTTGTCAAAACCCTACCATCCATGGTGTGTATCGCGTATTTGTACATATCCCATTGCTTCATACCCGGAACGAAGACCGACCATATTGAAGAATCCTCTTCTTTTGTCATGGGGTTTGTTTTGCCGTCCCAGCCATTAAAATCCCCAATGAGATATACAGAAGCCGCGTTGGGAGCCCATACCCGAAATACTGCTCCATCGATGCCGTCAACATTTGTCAGGTGTGCACCCAAAAAATCATAACTCCTATAGTGGTTCCCCTCACTGAAAAGGTAAGCATCATAGGAGCTAGGGGGTTGCTTTTCCATATGCATCCCTCCTTATTTCAATTTTGACATTTAAAGCTTATGCTGCAGTTCAATATTAATATTCTGCTTATTCAAATAATCTACAAATTCCTTACCTTGCAACTCATCCATTGGAACCGGCCTGCCTGAATTTATGATTCCAGGTACTGCCTCTGTTTTTTTCAGCTTTCCGTTCTTATCAAAGTGTGCAGTTGCCATAATTGTATTGTTGGATATCCTTGCATAAGATGTTGTGAATATAAAATTGCCCAGACTGTACAATATAAGTCTGTCATCATACAATTCGGCACTCTGCACTACATGGGGATGATGCCCCATGACCACATCGGCACCTGCATCAACCAGCTTATGTGCCAGCTCTTTCTCCTGTTGGCGTGGTTCTGTTTGTCCTTCCTTCCCCCAATGCATTGATACCACCAATATATCGCATCTCTCTTTCAGGCTGCTCACCGCTTCAAGAACTTCAGGCTCATGAACCTTATATCCTCCTATTATTCCAGATCTATTTTTTCCTGCATACCAATCCACACTTGGTACAACACCAGTAAAAGCGATAAAGCCTATCCTAAGGCCTTTCTTTTCAATAACAGCACCCTCCAGAGCTTCCTTTTTGCTGTATCCTCCGCCTCCGTATGCAATGCCGTTTTCCTTTAATATTCCCAGGCCTTCCCTGAAAGCTTCCCTGCCGTAGTCCATTGCATGATTGTTTGCAATGCTCACTGCCAAAAAGTTATACTTCTTCAAAAATGGTACAAGCTTCGGACTGCTTCTGAAGGTATATTCCTTCTCCTCCTCAGGCTCTCCTCTGCTGCATACAGATGTCTCCAGATTAGCGAAGACAATGTCACTGGCTCTGAAGTGTTTCTCGTATCCTTCAAAAATATAGTCAGCACCCTTTGACTTTATAAATGCAGCCACAGACCTGTCAAACATCACATCTCCGACAAAAGAGAGCACCAACTCCTCCTCTTCCTCAGGCAATTCTTCCTGTTGGACCGCTTCAGTGACCACACTGCTCTCCTCATTGCCCTGATTATCCTGCAGGGAATTTTGTTCATTATCCTTCCCTGCGCATCCAATGAACATGATCACAAGCAATATGTAAGTCAACACTATAAGCTTTTTCATAACCGCACTCCACTCTATTTGTCTTTTTTATTTTCCTCAAGGTTCCGGGCCTCTCCGTTTTCATCCAGTTCAGACTTTAATGCAAGCCAGATAAATGACAATACTGCAGCATCATCCAATATGCCAAGACCGATAATAAAATCCGGTACGATGTCAGCAGGGAAAAGCAGGTACAGCACTCCCCCAATTATCAGCAGCTTCTTGAAAAAAGATACATCTTTATCCCTAAGGTATCTTATAACAAGCCTAATTCTCTCAAACATATATCCATCCTTCTCTCCGCACTACTATCCAGCAGCTTATGCCCATAACCTGCCCTTGCGGGAATATCCTTCGATTCTACAAGCCATGTGCCAAGAGGTAAAGTACCCATTTCCCATATTATTATTCTTTAATTCGACCAATGTTATGTATTTCCTGCAAATGCCAAATATTCTGAATATAGAAAATTTTAGCTTTCAAAGGATATGGTCCTATAGTATAATGTAGTAGAAGGACATGCCGGATTCCATTATTGGAACAGGAGAATTGCCTTCGGGATGAATAGGAGGAGATATCCGATGGAGCTTAAGTCTTTTCGAAAAGCCGCGGTTGTTGTGATAACGCTGGCTTTAATTTTCGCAATGACTATTTCGGCATATGCCGATACGGGATTGTTCAAGAAAGGGGACTCATCTCCTGAGATAGCAGAGATGCAGGCTGCACTAAAAAAGCTGGGGTATTTTAACACAGACTGCACAGGCTATTTTGGAGATATCACAGAAGCTTCAGTATTGAAATTCCAGCAGAGATACAAATTAGGTGCTGACGGTGTTGTCGGCCCTACAACAATACAATGGCTGAATAAGCTGACCGGTGAGGATATTGTTCTGCCAAGCCGCTCTTCATCTGCACGTAAGGATACTACAAAGGTCAACGTACGTTACAAGATCAAAGAGGGAGATACCATATGGGATATTGCCGCTGACTATAATGTTACAGTGGATTCCATTCTTGAATACAACAACCTCAATGAAAAGAGCATATTAAATATAGGTATGGAGCTCATTATACCCAATGTAGTCAAAGTAGTGAAGCCTTCCCCGGCAGAACCGGACAAACCAGCTCCTTCCCAAGATAATCAGCCTGAGATACCAGTGCAGGATAGTAACGAGCTAGCCAACATATATGAATACAATCAGGATATATATGTCGTGAAGGATGGCGATACCATTGAATCAATAGCAGAGGACTTCGGAGTGACAGCAGAAGCAATCCTGGATGAAAACAGCTTTGAAAGCGGAGTCCGCCTTCAGATAGGACAGGAAATCAGGATTCCCGATGGCAATGTCGCTGACGGGGAAGAAGAAACCGAAGACCTGGAGGATGTTTCAGGAGAATCTGCAGAATACCTCGATTGGTTCAAAGAAGTACAATACATATTCGAAAAAGAGGATACAGCCACAGTTACCGATTTTGATACCGGCAAGTCCTTTAAGATAAAACGGCTATACGGCAGGAACCACGCTGATGTCGAGCCCCTTACCAAAGAGGATACCCAAATAATGAAGGAAATCTACGGCGGTAAATGGAGCTGGGATAGAAGAGCTGTAGTAGTCATGATATATGATAAGAAAACAAAAACTGAAAGAAAAATAGCCGGCTCAATGAACGGTATGCCTCATGGAGGTCAGTCCATAACCAATAATAATTTCAAAGGGCAGTTCTGTATCCATTTCAAGAACAGCAGAACCCACAGCGGTAACCGTTGGGATCAAGCCCATCAGAATGCAGTAAAAAAGGCTGCCGGCTTGAAATAATATTAAGATACCACACCTCTCAGTAATTGAGGGGTGTTTTTCTTGACTTTATTTGTATTTTCAATATCTGATATCAAAAACTTTCATAAAGTTCTTTACTTTGATGAAAATAAGTGTTAAACTTTATTTGAAGATAATATTTATTAGTATTTATTATTGGTTGCAAATAAATTTTGTGAATATTTTATCAAAACTTCCAATTTATTCCTTATCAGTATTGACAAATGTAAATTATTACATTATGCTTTTTGTATATGGAAGATTTTCTATCAAATAATCTTAACAATTAAGGAAACCTTCTGCTGAATTTTATATTTAGAATTCTTGGTTGCCAAAATTGTTCTTCTTGCTTCCAATAATAATCTCATTGGAGGAGTGAAAATGGTCGATTTAATCAAATACCTTAAAGAAAAAGGCTATAAAGTAACGCCTCAGCGTATAGCTGTTTACGACATATTGAAGAACACAAAAGAACATCCCAGTGTAGATATGCTGTACAGCAAGCTTCAACCTTTATATCCAACGATGAGTCTGGCTACTGTATATAAATCCCTGGAAGTATTCAAGGAATTGGGGCTGGTTCAAGAGCTGAATGTCGGCGAAGACAAATTCAGATATGATGCAAACGTCAATCAACACCCTCATATAACCTGCGTGAATTGTGGAAAGGTTGAGGACGTGGGCAACGATATGCTGTTTGATCTTTTAGATCAGGTAGAGAGTAAGACCGGTTATCAGCTGGTCAATCAAAAACTGTATTTCTATGGATATTGCCCGGGTTGCAGACAAAGACAATAAATAAATTAATCTCAATGGTATGAATACCATTGAGATTTTTCATTTTCTACTGCATTATAAGCGATTCGTTAAGGGCATTTCTTACTGCTTTTATCACCTTGCTCAGCACATATGAGCTGTTCCCCGTATCATTGGCTGTTGCCACATCCTGTGATTTTATCGTGGTGTATATTATATCAGATATCTCATCCTTGATGTTGGGGTTGTTGCTTATGTATTCGGAAGGCATTTCAATCAGCCGGATATCCTTTATCTTTGAGTTCTTAATGGTTACCTCTGCCTTCACGTCTCCGGATTCAGTCCTCTCTGTTCCTACATATACTCCATCATTATATTTCAGATATGTATATCCTGAGGTAGCGAGTCCTGCCTCATTGCTTCTTAATGTAAATATGAAGACCAAACCGACTAGGAGAACAAGAAATAGTGCCGCATAAATGATAAGATTCTTTTTTGTTAATATTATTATTCTCGGTTTTATAATTATCCCTCCCATCTTGGACATTAGATGCCGTCCTTTAAACTTCTTTATATAAAGTTATTACGGAAGAGATAAATATATGCAATCTTTTGGAAAAAAAGCCTTCTGGCAGCAGCTCACATTTTTTACTGCAATGCAGGTGAATGACCGGTTACGGAGTTAGTCCACTTTCCACATCTGTCACCCCACATTGCAATAACCCTATTGTCCATTTCTACCTTGATCACCTCACAGGAGTTATCACAGCCGTCACACTCAAAGCTTGAGGGTGTAAAACCTAAGTCAGTTACTTCAAAGCCTCTGAAGCTTGTAGATGTATCCGATATTTCCAGCTGATCCTTGGCAAGTATGGCAGCACCTATTGCCCCCATCACATTATAATGCTCAAGTATTATTACCTCGTGGCCTACCTCCCTCTCAAACGCGGCCTTGATCCCCTTGTTTGCGGCAACTCCCCCCTGGAATACAAAAGGAGGCTCCAGTTTCTTCCCTCTTCCAAGATTGTTTATATAGTTTCTTACCAAGGCTTCACACAATCCATTTATGATCTCTGCCTTTGAAAACCCATACTGCTGCTTTGCTATCATGTCGGACTCTGCAAACACCGTACATCTTCCTGCAATTCTGACATTCTTCCGCGCTGTCAATGCCAAATCTCCAAACTCCTCTATCTTTACCTTCAGCCTTTCTGCCTGATGCTCCAAAAATGAGCCTGTACCGGCTGCACACACGGTGTTCATAGCAAAATCAACCACCATACCGTTCTTCAATATTATTATTTTAGAGTCCTGCCCGCCTATTTCAAATATTGTCCTGGCTTCCGGGTAATATGCGATTGTCGCGGTGGCATGTGCAGTAATCTCATTCTTCACCACGTCCGCGCCTACCATTATACCTGTCAACTGCCTGCCGCTTCCTGTAGTGCCTATCCCCATCACTCTTGCTCTATCGCCGAATTCCTCCTTAAGCTGTCTCAAGCCCTGCTTCACAGACTCGAGAGGCTGACCATTTGTTCTGATATATTGTTTTGAAAGTACGTTATAATTATTGTCTACCGCAACCACATTTGTACTTACAGATCCCACGTCAATTCCGATGTAAAACTCCTTCATGCATTTCCTCCTAAATGTTTCTGCGTTTTGCTTTATGCTCTCCAGCCGGAGATTCTGCGCTGCAAATGCTCCTTACGGGATTAACCTGCGCAGCCATTATATCGGAGCCTCTTACTGAAAAACATTTCTATATTGTATATGGTATTACAGCCATCAGAATAAATTTCTCCAACATTCAGTGTTCTTATTCCTCTTTACTATTTCCATTCTGAACTCTTTGCTGCAAGCATCATGAATTACAAATAAAACAGCCATGTAATATCACCGCTGTGTGTCCAAATCCCACCCCGGCTTTACATGGCTGTTAGTATTTATAATTCCTTTATTAATGTCTCATTCAGCAGTCATATGTTTCACAGCAGCTGCTCTGCTTTATAAAGCATGTCAATAATCCATAGCATACCTTCATCTGCTTCCCTGAATTGCAGGACCTTTTCTCTAAATACAAGCACTGCCTTGCTTTCAGGCATACCTTCCGCTTTACACCGCCTGCTGTAATCCACATACCGGTATATATAGCCTAAGAATCCCGTACATCCGCTCTCTGCCGCCTCTAAGCCAGCCGTCAGCCTGTTCATCAGATCAAGCTTTTCGCTGAAGTCTGAGGACCATACATCCTTTTCCTTATCAAACTTTGCAGTCAATGAGTTACTTATTCCTTTTTCCTTCAGCTGAAAATAATGATCAAGTATACTCAAGGCTTTTGTAATATCATAAGCCAGGTTTTCTACCTCCGGTGAATGACTCTCCAGTCCTTTCCCTTCTTCAAAAAACTTTTCAACGCTCTCCGATACATTGCTGTCATGTATCAACAGGGGAATATCGTCACCCGGAATATCACTTTCGCTGATATAAGCCTCCTCCAGACTCACCTCAAGACCTCCCGGTCCTGTCTTTATACTTTTCCATATGGAGTCTCTTGTCATTGTCATTGACTCTTGGTTTCTTCCCGCAAAGGTGGGCCTTCCCTGTATATAAGCAAGCCTCCTCAAAGGAAGCAGCAGTTTGTAGTCAGCCAGACCTGTAGTTAGATATACTAAGTGTTTGTCCAAAGCACTTTTCCTGATATCGCTTGCATATTGATATGACAATATGCCGCTGGTATCTGTCCTTATATGTACTTTTACCTTCTCAAGACGCTCACTCAGCATACCACAGTTTATATCAACCAGCTCTTCAAGCAGTTTTATCCTTGTCCTGCTCTCAATAAGCTCATATGCATATCGTTTCCTTGCTTCTGCTAAAGCCTCCGATCTTAATGCAAGCACCTGTTCAAAATATCTGCTCTTATCAGTAAGGCCTTCATAATACATATTACACGTCAGTTTCTCCTGCAGCAGCAATATCATTCTTTCTGCCCTTGTCTCATCCTTCAACAGTCCCTCCATGAACAGTCCGAATTCCTTTTCCGCTCTTCCGATAAAACCGGCAATATCCGCATACCCTGTTTTCTCATATGCCTCCAGGATCTTTTCAGTCCTTATAGCATAGTAGTCACTGAAAATACTGTCCCTGAAGAGCACAGAATTGTCTTTTGACGGCTCAGCTTTCTTTTGAAGCACATCCTGAAGTTCATTCGCTTCAAAAGGCAGGTAACCCTCAGGAAGTGCCTCCACAAACCTGTCAATAAACTGTATGATTCTGCTGCCTTTATTAAATATACTGTAAAGCTCAGTGGAGTAATTCTCCATGTTCTTTAGATAATCTGCCGTTTCCAATTGTTCAAGCAGTTCAAGGTCGGACAGTATACCGGAATCAGCAGAAGCACTTATATGAAAGTCCGTTATTCCAGGAAACAACAGCAGAGCCGCCATAAATACAATAATCCATCTTTTCATCCCGGTAATCTCCTCCTCCATATAATGTGAGCATATACCAGCTTAAAAAATACTTAATTCCAATTTCTCAGAAAGGAATTCCAATGCTCTGATTCCTCCAATGCTGTTCCCTCTGGCATCCAAAGCCGGTCCGAAAACCCCTATGCCCATTTTCCCCGGAACCGAAGCTACAATGCCGCCTCCTACTCCGCTCTTTGCCGGAATTCCGACCCTTACTGCGAATTCTCCGGAGCCGTCGTACATCCCGCATGTCACCATGAAAGCCTTGACCAATCTGGCTGTCTTTTTGGGTACCAGTACTTCTCCTGTCAAGGGGCTTACTCCATCAAGGGCAAGCACTGCTCCAAGCATACCTATGTCCCTGCAATCCACTTCCATAGAGCACTGTTTGAAGTAAAGCTCCAGCACTTCCTCCACCTCTCCCTCAAGAACGCCGACATCTTTCATGAAATTAGCCAGGGCTCTGTTGCGGTATCCGGTAGACCTTTCAGATAAATAGACCTTTTCATTGTACCAAAGCCTGTCATTTCCGCAAAGCTTTCTGAAAAACTGAACCAGCCTTTCAAATTTCTCTTCGGTGCTGTTGCCTGATATAAGTGAGTCAATTGCGATAGCCCCCGCATTTATCATGGGATTTAATGGCTTGGAAGGCTTTGCTGTTTCCAGCTTTATTATTGAGTTGAAAGCATCACCTGTTGCCTCCATGCCAACCTTTGTAAATACATAGTCCTCGCCCCTGTCTTTTAATGCAAGCATAAGGGCGACAACCTTTGATATGCTCTGCACAGTAAAAGTGGAGCTGTATTCGCCGCTGTTGATTACCCTTCCATCTGTAAGAAACACTGACATTCCCAGCTGATCCGGATTGACACGACCCAGCTCAGGTATGTAGGAAGCGGTACTGCCTTCATGTATGAAGGCTCTTCCATAGCTTATGGCCTTATTTACAATATCCTGCATACAAAAACCCCCTAGATTATATCTGTTGCTGTTATATCCCCCGAGATCACATACAGTAAAATTATAACTTCACCGGTAAACTAAAACAATGTTTTTCACACTTTTTTCACAGTCTTTCTGCTGTTTTATAATAAATCTATGGTATAATAATACATTATATTTCAATACTCGACAGTAAAGGAGCTGATCATATCTTGAAACCGACTATGTCCACCATTGACTTCAACAGCTTTATGGATTCCGTTTCACTATCCCTAGATCTGGCTGAAGCTTGTGCCTTAAAGGATAAGAATAAGAAAATCAACTTTGATGTAGCCATACCGGACTTTAAAGCAACAAATCACAGTTTTGCCAACCACTCCAAAAAAACCGCACTTGGTGCTCTTTATATTGCTTCAAAGCTCAACCTTGGTGAGGAACGTCTCAAGAACTTGTATATTGCAGCTTGCCTTCATGATATAGGCGCAGTAGAGGCTTTTGTTGAATCCCATCAAAACAGCAGCTTTATGTATGAGCACTCTGAATTCGGTTCAAAAATTGTGAAAAAGCTCCCTTTGGATAGCAGTATACCTGACTTTATAAAGTTCCATCATGAAAACTGGGATGGCTCCGGTCCTTTTGGTCTATCCGGAAGCAATATTCCTGAAGAGTCTCAGATAATTCACGCAGCGGATATGTTCGAACTTGTCTACAACAATGATAAGCCTTATTGGGTACAAAAGGATCGTCTTATTGATTGGATAAGATCCAAAGAGGACAGATTCTTCAGTAAGTATATCGTAGATGTCTTCATGGAAGTACTTGCCTCTGACAGGTTCTGGCTGGACTTTGAAAATATATCTTCCTACCCAAATATTCTGTCAAGAATGCATCCTCCTATAACAGCACCGGTATCCCTCAGCATCATGGAGGATATTGCCGTTGTATTTGCAGCTATCATTGACAAGAAAAGCAATTTCACACACGAACATTCGGTAGGCATATCCCATTATGCTGAAATGTTCTCCAAATATTACAGCTTTGATGAGGAAATCACACAAAAGATGACCATAGCAGCACTTCTTCATGATATAGGCAAGCTTTCCATACCCAATTATATCCTGGACAAACCCGGAAGGCTCACACCAGAGGAATACAATATCATTAAGACTCATACCTATTACACAAAGCTGATATTGGGCAACATTGGCGGTATGGAGGATATTGCCCAGTGGGCGGGTAATCATCATGAAACCCTCAGAGGTACAGGTTATCCCGATGGAATTGACTCTGAACAGCTGTGCCTCAATTCCAGAATAATGACGGTATGCGATATATATCAAGCGCTGACTGAAGAAAGGTCTTACAGAGGTGTCATGCCGAAGGATAAGGCTTTGGGTATCATTGACTCCATGGTTGAAATAGGCAATATTGACAGAAATGTCGTGAAGGTTTTGAAGGAGATAATCTAGGACTTTTCCCTTATCTCCTCCATAACCTGCCCTATAATTGATATTCCCTCTGTTATCTGCTCCAAACCGGCACCGGCGAAGCTTATCCTAATATATTGCTCCCCCTCTGCAGCTTTTATAAAAACTGTTCCCGGTGTAATAAGCACATTCCTTTTTTTGCATTGTTCAAAAAGCTCTCCTGATCCTACTCCTTCCGGCAGCCTTATCCATAGATTCAATCCACCGTAAGGCTGAGTGAAGCTTGCCCCTCTGAGATATTTCTTCACAGCTCTTACCGCCTCAAGATATCTCACACTATATTCTCTCTTCATATAATCCAGATGCCTGTCCCATATCCCGCTTCTGAAGTAAATATCCAGTACTCTTTGCATCAAACCTGATGTTGATATGTCTGTTATGTGCTTAACGTTCGTGACTCTTTCCCTGATAGAACCGGGTATGATCAGATAGCCTACTCTCAGCCCCGGCATAAATATCTTAGAGAAGCTCTTTATATATACCACCCTGTCTTCGTTATCCAGCCCTTTTAGCGGCCTTGCTCTCTGGTCTATATAGCTTAGGTCACTCATATAATCATCTTCAACAACCATGACATCATATTTCCTGCAAAGAAGCAGAAGGTATTTGCGCTTTCTCTCCGAATAAGTACAACCTGTCGGATTCTGAAAGTTCGGCATGACATAAATAAATTTGGGCTTTATAAGCTTAAGCCTCTTTTCCAGCTCCTTCATATCCGGTCCGTCTTCAAGCAGCGGTATTTCCACGATCTTTGCACCTCTTGACTTGAATACCGCCACTGCCCCATTATATGTGGGACTTTCCACAAAAGCATAATCCCCGTTGGTAAGCAGTACTCTGGAAATTATATCAATACCCTGCTGTGCACCGGATATAATGTGGATATCATCAGCATCAGCCCTGATACCGCTGGCAGGCAGATATTGTGCTATTGATTCCCTTAAGGGTTTATACCCCATACTTTCATGGTACATGAAAGCACTTCCTCCATCCCTTTCCAATACCTCATTCAATACCCTTCTAAAATCCCTGACAGGAAAAAGCTTTGGATCGGGTGAAGCAGTTGAGAGATTTATGGCATCCTCATAGCCTTCCCTTTCACAGTCATACTCTATTTCATCACTAACAGTAAGTGCATCACTCTCAAGGTTTATCTCATCCTTAAGAGGCATAACAAAAGTACCGCTGCCTACCTTCTTGTATACAAGCTTGTTGTCCTCCAACATCTTATACGCATTTACAACGGTTACATTGTTGACTCCCAGATACTCCGCAAAACTCCTTATTGTAGGCAGCTTACAGTCTTCTTCAAGCTGCCCTACTGTTATCAAGCTCTTTAGGTGCTCATAAAGCTGTATATACAGAGGCTTTTCAGCATTTTTATTAAGCTGCAGCCCCATATCCTCAGGCTTGACATAGTCTCCCATATTATCTCCCCCTGTATTGTATCGATACAATAATAGTATACCATAAAAATATGCTCCCTCTATAGTAACAGTTTTATTATTGCAACTGTCTGCCATAAAGGGAGCATATCAATGCTTCCTACCTTTCAGGTTTTTCCACTAATTGAATTTTCGTTCCGTCATTCCTCATCTTGAACAGCTTGTATGAAGCCGAATCCACTATGAAATATATCCATCCGTCTGCAACATTTATAAATTGAGAATTCTCATAGTTAAGAATAGACTTTTCTGTACCATCCTTCTTAATCCGGAATATTCTGTTCCCGTTATAACCGTTGCTGTAATACACCCAGTCTCCGGATACATTTATGTAAAGAGCTTCTTCCTTAGTCAGCTCTGTCCGCTCGGTTCCGTCTGTCTTTATCTTATAAAGCTTACTTCCGTCAGACTCATTGGTATAGAATATCCAATCTCCATCCACATTGATAAACGCAGCGGAATCCTCAGACACTTTTATATTCTCTTTACCGTCAATACCTGCCTTGTATATTCTCTTTCTGTCATCACCGTTACTATAGTATACCCAATCTCCCGCAACATTCAGATAAGAGGAGAAGCTGTCTGCAATCAGTGTCTTTCCAGTTCCGTCAGTTTTTATCTTGTAAATATGCCTTTCATCCGAATCGTTGCTATAGTATATCCATTCATCCACAACATTTATAAAGGAAGCGGAATCTCCTGTCAGTATTGTTTTATCATTGCCGTCGGTTCTGATCTTATTTATGCTTCCATTTCCATTCTTCCCTATGTTGCTGTAATAAACCCAATCCTCCTGAACATTTATAAACATCGACATGTCATCATTGACTTTGGTTTTTTCAGATCCGTTCAATCTTACTTTGTAAATGCTTACATCATCACTGCCGTTGCAATAGTATACCCAGTCTCCCTGAAATGCGACAATACCTCCGTTGGATATGTTGCCAAGGGTGTTGCCGTAGCCTGTTGCCGGTATACCCACACCATCCTCCGGAATATAAGTTTCCCTTCTGCATCCCGATATGGAGGACACAAACAAAATAATAACAATAAAAGCTGCTATATACCTCTTCATATTGTTTCTCCTTATATAAACAGACTTGTTTTGAAGCCGGAAGTTCTCTTTATGGATTGAGCTTATTCCGATAAACATATCTATATTCTACATAATAATATTCAACACAGTTGTCATAATTCCTTCATCTGTTTGTCCCGGACAATACCGTCCAATTTATATTTCGGCAGATGGTCCTAAAAGGTTAATATTGTATTGCACTCTCTGTAAAAGTTATAATAGCGTTAGAAGTTCTCTATAGAGAGGACATTTCACGGGAGGTGTGATTGTGAATAGGTACAGCAGGAATGTGAGCACCCTGAGCATAGAAGAAAATGAAAAGCTTAAGGATTTCAAGGTATGCGTTATAGGCTGCGGCGGTCTTGGAGGTTATATCATAGAACAACTGGGGCGTCTTGGTGTAGGTTACATCACCGCTGTAGACGGTGATGTATTTGAAGAGTCAAATCTTAACCGTCAGCT
Organism: Clostridiaceae bacterium; assembly: GCA_041690515.1. GTDB lineage: Bacteria > Bacillota > Clostridia > Lutisporales > Lutisporaceae > BRH-c25. The sequence goes on from JAWLHF010000035.1 coordinate 29,276, forward strand.
GCTATCATCCACGGACAATATTGGCTGCAGCAAGGCTGAGGCTGCAGAATTACGGATGAGGAGCATTAATCCGCTAATAAAAGTAATACCGATTCACGAAAGACTCAATATGGATAACGGAATGAAAATAATCAAAGGCCACGATGTGGTTGTTGATGCCCTGGATAGCATAGAGAGCCGTCTTGCCCTTGAAGAACTGTCGGAAGTGGCGGAAATTCCTCTGATACATGGGGCTATAGCAGGCTGGTTCGGGCAAGTCACCACCATCTTTCCAGGTGACAGAACCTTAAGCCGCTTGTACCCAAATGACCTGAAGCATGGGATTGAAAAGGACCTTGGCAACCCATCCTTCACCCCTGCCCTTGTTGCCTCCCTAGAGGTTGCAGAGGTGGTCAAGGTGCTGATTAAACGCGGCGATACCCTTAGAAGAAAACTCCTTGTCATAAATCTTCTGAATCAGGAGTTTGATATAATAGAGTTATAGATGGAAGGACAGTCTAATATTCTGTATGTCGGGAAATAATACACTATATAGTACAGGTATTGAAAACAATACTTGAAATAATAGAAGTGTGAGGTGGATCCATGGAGGTTTCTAGATTCAAAAGACTTCCACAGCATATTGGAATCATTCCCGACGGAAACAGAAGATGGGCGCTGATGAAAGGCTATCA
>JAWLHF010000036.1:0-12031 GCA_041690515.1 Clostridiaceae bacterium
AATATCTATAAAGGACAGTGGCAGGATTGACGGAGATGCAGTTGGAATACTTGGTGGTGTGGAAAAATCCCCAAATGGAACAATTAGAGGGGAGATAGTGGATGTTAATTCCCCTGTGGATATCAAAAGGCCCAACAGCTTGATTCCCAGATTATCCTATGGAGATATGATAGGACTGTTTGTTTCCTATGCATTTGCCTTTGTGGCGTTACTGATAGCACCTGACAGGATAATGCTTATGTCGGAGGAGAGCAGGCTGAAGATCGGAAGGCGTTTTGGCATAGGCTTCCTGATAACGCTTCTTTTCATACCGGTATCCATTGTGTTATCTGTACTGTTTGCAATAACCATAATAGGGATTGTGTTCATACCGTTTATTTTCATTGCTTATGTTCTTGTTACCTTTGTAGGAATGGTAGCCGTTCAAATCGCCTTAGGCAAAAGGATAACAGGGCATCTGGAAGGCAGGAATTCAATGTATATACATCTTTTAGTCGGAACAGTGCTTGTATATGTGCTAAAAATAGTACCGATTCTGGGATGGCTTGCTTATTTTATGCTGTCAGCTTATGCAGTAGGTGTGGCTGTTGATACCAGACTCGGATCCTCTAATTTGAGAAAGAGGGCTGCTGATGTTTAGGAAAATATTATTAGCGGTGCTGGTTGCATTGACGGTATTATCCCTGACAGCCTGTGTATTGGAGCTGGACAATGCAGGGGGCATAGTTTCGGGAGCATTGAAGCATTATGAAGAGACTGTCGACATCGGGGATAACTACAACAATGATCAGCCGGTAGAACTGAATCTTGACATGAAAATGGCTAAAGCGGTGATTGACAGTACCGGTGACAAGCTTGTGGAAGCGAAGTTCTCGTATAGTTCAGAAGCCTTAAAGCCTGAACTTGAAGCTGAAGCAGATGAGATAAGCATAAGAAACAGGCTGGATATACACAACCTCGGCAAGCCTGTTAACAAATGGGATGTAAAGCTTACTGATAAGCTGCCCTTTGAAGTTGAATTGAAGGCGGATGCTTCAGAAGTAAAGATGAATATGAGCAATATGAGAATAAGAGATATAGATACAGTACTGAATGCCTCATTGGCAAGGCTCTATTTTGATGAAAAGAACAGGGAGAAATTTGAGAAGTTCAAGCTGGATGCGGATGCAAGCAGCGCCGATATATACGGAGGCGCCAACATTGGTTTTGAAGTGTTGGATATTGATGCTGATGCATCAAAAATTATGGTCGACCTGACCGGAGAATTTGAAAGAGATGCGGAAGTTAGGATAGAAGCCAATGCATCGGCTGTTAAGCTCAAGCTGCCTGATGATGTAGGGATACGCATAGTAATTGACAACAATGAGTTGTCTTCGGTTAGAATAAGTAATGACAGGATATTAAGCCGCTCAAAAAAGGAATATGTGTCAAAAAACTATGAAGAAGCGGATATGACTCTGAAGATATATGCGGATCTGAATGTAACAACGCTGACACTGGAATAGACGGTTTTGTGAGGGATCTGTACAACTTATTGATATAAACAGATTGAACAAAGGTGTTTTTTAGCGCCTTTGTTTTTTGAGCTTTTCCATAAGATAAATCAAATACTTATAATTAATTGTTCCATGTGATATAATATCTTTATCATGTTTCCATAAATGATTAGCGGGAGGAATATAATGTTACTCAGAGAATTCAATATAGAGAATCATATAATCAGCCTCGTACATGAAGATGAACTCTATATAGCCAAGGTTACAGACAATCAAGGAAAAAAGATATTGTACCAGGAACACAAGGACTATGAAAAAATCAAAGGATGCTTTGATAAGATTGTACAAGCCATAGAAAACGAAAATATAGGCATTAAGGAAGTAATAGAGATACTAGAGAAGAGTTCTGTCTAGTAAATTCATATTTTGCTGGGAGTGTTAACCATGGGCAAGGATACCACAATACTTGCTATTGAGACTTCATGTGATGAGACTTCTGCAGCTGTTGTGAAAAACGGCAGGGAAGTAAAGTCAAACATAATATCAAGTCAGATAGATATACATAAGAAATTCGGAGGAGTTGTGCCGGAGGTTGCATCAAGAAAGCACCTGGAAAACATAAGCGTGGTTATTGATGAGGCCCTTGATGAGGCAGGCATATCCCTGAAGAATATTAATGCTGTGGCAGTTACCTGCGGCCCAGGCCTTGTGGGGGCGTTGCTTATAGGTATCTCTACGGCTAAAGCAATAGCATACAGCAGCAATCTGCCTTTCATTGGAGTGAATCATATTGAAGGGCATATTGCGGCAAATTATATTGAGCATAAGGAGTTGGAGCCGCCCTTTACCTGCCTAGTGGCTTCGGGCGGTCACAGTCATATAGTCAATGTGATTGACTACAACAGCTATGAGATCCTGGGCAGAACCAGAGATGATGCTGCCGGAGAAGCCTTTGACAAAATTGCACGGGCGTTGGGCCTTGGATATCCGGGAGGCCCTTTGATTGACAAGCTGGCTGCATCAGGCAATCGTGAAGCTATTGATTTTCCGAGAGCATTCCTAGAGGAAGGAAGCTATGATTTCAGCTTCAGCGGATTGAAATCTGCCGTACTGAATTACATGAACTCAAAGAGGATGAAAAACGAAGAACTAAATCCGGCAGATGTAGCAGCGAGCTTCCAGGAGGCAGTAACAGATGTATTGTCTGCCAAGCTTGTAAGAGCCACTCTTGATAAGAAATCAAAATATGCAGTGCTGGCAGGAGGCGTTGCCTCAAACAGCAGGCTGAGAGAGCTTCTGAAGCAGCGGGGGGAACAGGCGGGCATAAAAGTGCTTTATCCTTCTCCTGTACTATGCACGGATAATGCAGCTATGATTGGCTGTGCTGCCTATTACAGATATATAAACGGCACCAGATCGGACTTCACACTTAATGCAATGCCGAATCTATCATTGGAATAAAAGGGGGTGGGTGAATTATGCAGCCGGCTCCCTTTAATCTATTGTTGGAGACTGCAAGCAGGGATAACATATTGGTGCTTACGACCCAATGTACAACCTCCTGTGTATTCTGCAGCCATCTCCAGAACCCTCGGGAGGTTAATGCCTATTATATTGAAGAATTAAGCAATGATCAGATCGATACACTTATAGAGTTTTTGGATGGAAAAAGAAAAATCGTCATAGGGGAATCAGCAACGCGCATATGTGAGGGGGAGCCCTTTCTCCGAGAGGATATTATCAGCATATTGAAGAAGATCAGATATAAATATCCCGATGCTCCCATACAGATAACAACCAGCGGAATACACCTGGAGGACGATGTCCTGGCTGAACTTGATAAGCTTGGCGGCATAGAGCTTTATATATCCCTCAACAGCAGCAGTATACAGGGCAGAAAAAAGCTGTATAGGGGCAGACCACATTGGTCAGCTGTTGATGCAGTAAAAAAGCTGAAGGGCTATGGCATGGAATACAGCGGAAGCATAGTTGCTATGCCCCATCTGGTAGGCTGGGAGGACATAAGGGATACGGTGCTGTTCCTTGATGAACATGAGGCTTCCACCATAAGGATTTTTATGCCGGGCTACACTAAATTCTCAAGAGCACTGCTGCCTCCCGATGACATAAAGGAGGAGCTGGAGGGATTCGCCTCAGAGCTGTGCAGGCAGATAGACACTCCTTTGATCGTTGAGCCTTCCAATATAAAAGATCTTTATGCCGTAGTTGAAGGGGTGCTTAGAGGTTCACCGGCTTCGGAGTCGGGAATACAAAGAGGCGATAGGATAATGAGGATAAATGGTAAGGAAGCAGTCTCCAGGGTAGATGCATATCTCAGAATACTTGCTGCAGGAAGGTCTGAGCTTGAAGTACTAAGGGAAGGCAGGACAATGGAGTTTATTCTGAAAAAGGAGCCTAAAGCACCTTCGGGAATGGTTTTCAGATATGATATACATCCAGACACGATAATTGGAATAGAAAGAGGCATACTAAGGAATAGAAGCAGAAGCTGCCTCATCCTCACATCTGAATTGGCATACAACGTATTGTCATTATGCATAGAGAAAAATTCTGAGGTGGAGCTGGAAGCGGTGAAAAACAGATATTTCGGGGGGAATATAATGTGCGCAGGCTTGCTGACCATTAGTGACATTGAAGCACATATGTCTGATAGGCCTCTAAAGCCTGAGGTATTGATTTTACCGGAAATAATGTTTGACTCAACCGGAAGGGACCTTCTGGGAAGGCATTTCAGTGAATTGGAAGAAGAGTTTGAAATTATTGTTGAAGTGATATGATGCGGAAATTTTATAAAGAAAATTAGTACAAAATATAACAATGATGGTATAATTATGATAAAATACGGTTGTGCGTTTTGGGTAAATAGTTGCGTAAGTTGAGAATGCCCTTCTGAGCATTGCATAAATATTCGCTGCTTGTAACCCTGTAACCCGCAGCTGAAAGATTTTGGAGGTGAAGGTTATGTATAGAGCAACACTTATCCCGGGAGACGGAATAGGACCCGAAGTGACAAATGCAGCAATCAAGGTTATTGAAGCAGCAGGTGTTGATATCCAATGGGAAACCAGGTACATGGGACAAATTGCATTGGAGAAGTTCGGCAATCCATTACCGGAGGACACTGTAAAATCCATTGAGAATAACAAGATAGCTCTTAAGGGGCCTGTAATGACACAGATAGGCGGAGGCTTCAGAAGCGTGAATGTCAGCCTGAGACAACAGCTCAACCTGTATGCGAATATAAGGCCGATAAAGTCTTTTGACGGTGTAAAATCTAAGTATAATAATGTGGATATTGTGGTTTTCAGAGAAAATACTGAGGATCTTTATATGGGGATTGAACACATGATAGGTACTGACGCTGCTGAGAGCATCAAGCTGATTACCAGACATGCATCCGAGAGGATAGCTTCCTTTGCCTTCAATTATGCGGTCAAAGAGAAGAGAAGAAAAGTAACATGTGTGCATAAGGCAAATATAATGCAGCTTACAGACGGCCTTTTTCTTTCAAGTGTAAGGTACATAGCAAGTAAGTATCCTGATATAGAATATAACGAAATGACGGCGGAGAATCTGTGCATGAAGCTTGTTATGCACCCTGAGGAGTTTGACATACTTGTAATGCCCAATCTATACGGCGATCTTGTAGCTGAACTAGGTGCAGGACTGGTCGGCGGACTTGGGGTAGTACCTGGGGCGAATATAGGAGCTGAGTCGGCTGTATACGAAGCAACACATGGTACAGCTCCCGATCTTGTAGGCAAAGGTATTGCAAATCCTACAGCTTGCATATTAAGCGGGGCAATGCTGCTGAAACGTCTTGGCGAAAAAACAGCTGCTGACAGGATCAACAAATCAGTATCAAAGGTGCTGGGGGATACAAGATGCATAACTCCTGACCTGGGCGGAACAGCTACTACTGATGAAATGGTAAAGGCTATTATTGACAACCTGTAAATAAAGTGAATAAAAAAACAGGGCGCACTTTGATATGCTCCCTGTTTTCTTATTCAGTCAGTTCACTCCACTCTTCATATAGGGAATCAAGGTTTGCCTTCAAACCAACCTGTTCATCATGGAGCGCCTGACATTTCATATGATCTGAGAAAACCTCCGGAGTTGCAAGCAATACATCAATTTTCCCGATGCGCTCCTCGCACTGTCCGATTTCCGCCTCTACAGCCTCAAGCCTTTTTTGCTGTCTGCGGAGATTTGCTTTTTCCTCTTTCTGCTTCAGCCAATCGTTCTTATTGACAGTGGCTGTCTCTGAATCGTCCTCTTGCTGGTCAGAGCCGCTGAGCTCTGCCGAATTCTTTTTATTGATATAATAGGAATAATTACCATTATATAGTTTACATTCATCCTGTCCAAGCTCAATTATTTTTGTTGCCGTCTTGTTAAGGAAATATCTGTCGTGGGAGACCAGGAGTACTGTTCCGGTATAGTTAGCCAATGCGCTTTCAAGAACTTCCTTGGACAGTATATCCAAATGGTTGGTCGGCTCATCCATCAGCAGGAAGTTTGACTTTGACAGCATGAGCTTTAATAGTGCAACCCGGCTTCTCTCACCGCCGCTGAGCTTGCTTATCTCCTTAAATACATCTTCACCCTGGAACAGAAAGGCAGCCAGTTTGGTACGGAGTTCAGTCTGATTCAGCTGAGGGTATTCATCCCATATCTCATCAATTACCGTGCTTCTATGATCCAAGCTTTCCTGCTCCTGGTCATAATAACCGATAATGACATTGCTTCCAAGACGTACATGGCCGGAATCTGCTCCCAGCAAACCGGCTATTATCTTAAGCATGGTGGTCTTTCCGATGCCGTTGGGGCCCAGCAGTGCTACTTTTTCTTCCCTCTTGATTTCAAAGCTGACATTTTGAAAAAGGCTTCTGTCAAATGCCTTGGACAGGTTCTCCACAGCCAGAACATCATTTCCGCTCCTTACTCCGGGCTCAAATTTAAAGCCTATATTCTTAGGCAGTGCATCAGGTTTTTCTACCTTATCCATACGCTCCAGGGCCTTTTCCCTGCTTTCGGCCTGTTTTATGCTCTTCTCCCTGTTATACTGCCTAAATCTGGCTATAATAGCCTCCTGACGGGCAATCTCCTTTTGCTGCTCTGCATAATCCTTCAGCTGCATTTCCCGAAGCTCCTGCTTTTTCTTAACGTACTCCGAGTAATTGCCGTTGTACTCTCTAAGAGTCTTATTTTCGATCTCGAAGGTCCTGTTGGTAATCATATCCAGAAAATAACGGTCATGGGATATTACAAGCAATGCGCACCTAAGATTCCTGAGGTACTCCTCCAGCCATTCCACCGACTGGATATCAAGGTAATTAGTCGGCTCATCCAGCAGCAGGATGTTGAAATCCTGCAGCAGTACCTTTCCGAGAGCAACCCTGGTCTTCTGACCACCGCTGAGAATGGAAACAGGTTTGTCATAGTCTTCCATTGAAAAACCAAGACCTTTTAATACACCCTTTATCTGGCTTTTATAACCAAAGCCGTTGTTGTTTTTGTACTCCTCCTGCATATTGGCATAAGCCTTGAGCAGCGGCTCCAAAGCCTCTTCATTGCCGGAGCCTCCCAAGCTGCTGATTGTAAGCTCAATATCACGGATATCCTTCTCCATCTTAAGAAGCGGGGTATACACAGTCAGCATTTCCTCCCATATGGAGCTGCTGGATTCGAAGCTGAAATCCTGAGACATATACCCTATCCTGATATTCTTGCCTACGAAAAGATCCCCTTCATCCTTTTCCAGATCCCCGGTTATTATCTTGAACAGGGTGGACTTCCCGGCTCCGTTTACTCCAACGATGCCCACCTTGTCATTCTCCTGCACCGTAAAGTTTATTTTTTCAATTATCACATCAATTCCATAGCTTTTCTTTATGTCCTTGCCTGACAGTACTATCATCTAAATGCCTCCACTATTTGCAAACTGCATATTACTGAGATGTTTGAACAGAATAAATTTGAGTCCTGCTTTGTTAACAGCATACATATATTTTAACAAAATTTCAGCTATTTTGTACATAATACTTGCTTATTACTAGAAATTCTTCACTGCTAAGGGAACTCAGAAAACAAAACAAAGCGAGACAGCTTGTGAAATTTTGCAATAACATGTCTCATCCATTCAATTACAGTACATGAAGCTGTGCTATATTAGTTATAAAGAGAATTAATATGAAAATATCTATTTATAATGAATATTAATATCAGTCTTGCTATTCTATTGTAAGAATATTAGTTTACATATTGAATTTATTGGGATAAGGCTGACTAAAACAACATTGGGTAAAAGCAAATAAGAGGGATGTAATTTATTGACAAGGGCTTATGAATATAATAAAATGAATTAACGGATAATTGATTATTTTCAGATATGTTAAAATTTTAACAAATTGGATGATATTTCTAATTTCGGCAGATATTAATAACATAATAAGTTAGGAGTAGATGAGATGGAGAGATTCAGCAATATATCCATGGCGGTAGTTAGAAGACTTCCTAAATACCATAGGTATTTGGGTGATTTATTGCACAATGACATCAGACGTGTATCTTCCCAGGAGCTTAGTCGTATCACAGGATTTACAGCATCACAGATACGCCAGGACTTGAATTGCTTCGGAGGCTTCGGACAGCAGGGATACGGTTACAATGTAGATGAGTTGCATAGGGAGATCGGTAACATCCTGGGTCTGGATAAGACATACAAGACCATTATCATAGGAGCAGGAAACGTAGGAAGGGCAATTGCAAATTATACCTTCTTTGAGGAAAGCGGTTTCAAGCTTTATGGTATGTTTGACAACAACCCCAAAAAAATAGGTGACAACATAAAGGATCTGACGGTATTGCCTATTGATGAGGTGGAAAGCTTCATAAAGAGTAACGATATAGAAATAGGCATTCTTTGTACACCAAAGGAAGGCACACAGAAGATTGCGGAAACATTAGTAAACTGCGGTATAAAGGGAATATGGAACTTTGCACCGGTGGACCTTAAGCTGAGCGGAAATGTAATAATTGAGAATGTTCACCTGAGTGAAAGCTTATTTACAATATCATATCTGCTTAAAGAGCAGGAAGAAACTCTGAAAAAGAAAAGATAATCGGCCTTATTTTCAAAAGTAAGGAAGAAATTATCCTATGAAAGCAAAAACTCACAAATGTAATGTTTTACATTTGTGAGTTTTTCAGTTAAACTGTATGATGTGTTTGAATTTACATAAATACTAATATTTACATTATTATAAGTGACAGTTTCAACACAACATAGTTAAGAGTATGGATACTCATGGGATGTTGCCTTGGATTTGTTACATGGGAGGAAATTACTGTATGGAGAGTTTGTTAGTCGGATTGAAGGCCATTGAACCCGGTAATGTGATAATGCTCCTGATAGCAGGTACACTTATCTATCTTGCTATTGCCAAGGAGTATGAACCTGTATTGCTAATGCCTATAGGCTTTGGTGCAATAATGGCCAATATCCCATTGGTTTTCGAAACAGGGGGAATGAATCCTCTTATTGAACTATACGAAGCAGGTATCAAGTCGGAGCTTTTTCCGTTGCTAATATTTGTTGCAGTAGGAGCAATGATAGACTTCGGTCCCCTTCTGAAAAACCCCAAGATGCTGCTTTTCGGAGGGGCGGCACAGTTTGGAATATTCTTTACAATGTCAATGGCAGCTTTGATGGGCTATAGCCTGAAAGAAGCCGCATCAATAGGTATCATAGGAGCAGCAGACGGCCCTACCTCCATATATGTGGCATCGCAGTTTGCGGAGCATCTGCTGGCACCGATATCTGTTGCGGCATATTCATATATGTCTCTGGTGCCCATAATACAGCCTCCGGTTATAAGGGCTCTTACAACAAAAGAGGAGAGAAGGATCAGAATGCCCTATGAAGAGCATTCCGTATCAAAGAAGGTCAAGATATTATTTCCTATAGTAGTTACAATCATTGCAGGCCTTATTGCTCCTGTAAGTGTAGCTTTGGTAGGTTTCCTGATGTTTGGTAATCTGCTGAGAGAATGCGGTGTCACTGACAGGCTTTCAAAGTCGGCTCAGAATGAGCTTGCCAACCTGGTTACAATACTGCTGGGGATTACCATAGGCTCTACAATGTCTGCGGATAAATTCCTCAATTTTGATACCTTAAAAATAATTGCTATGGGACTTGTAGCATTTATATTTGATACAGCAGGTGGAGTAATGTTTGCGAAGTTCCTTAACCTATTCACTAAGAATAAAATCAACCCTATGGTTGGGGCTGCGGGTATATCAGCTTTTCCTATGTCCTCAAGGGTTATACAAAAGGAAGCTCAGAAGGCTGACCCGACGAATTTTATTTTGATGCATGCAGTAAGCGCCAATGTTGCAGGCCAGATAGGCTCGATTATTGCCGGGGGCTTGATATTGGCACTGGTTAAATAGAGATTTATATGTGAAAGGGATGTTTGTATGGATGTGTTTGGTGAAAGTATTAGAGTAATGGGCTGGGGAATGCTTGGAGTGTTCATCGTGATTTCAGTATTCTATGGAGCTATTGTAATACTTGGCAAGGTTTTCCCGGAGAAAGGTAATTGATTGAAGCAGATAGCAGCATGCGCAATAAGTGCGCATGCTATATTTTTGTTTCAAATCCCACAAAATATGATAGAATATTATCTATATAATCACATTATAGATACGGGGGTATGACCGTGGAGGTATATGCACTTATTGGTCAGAGCGGCACCGGAAAAAGTTATAAGGCATTTATTGTTGCAAAAGACAGGGACATCGGATATATAATCGATGACGGGCTTTTAATAGGGGGAACAAGAGTTATAGCCGGTTATTCAGCAAAACGTGAAAGCACAAAGATAGCATCGGTTAGGAGAGCGCTTTTCAGTGACCCTGACCATAGGGGAAAAGTCAAGGATGCTCTTGAAGAAATGAAACCGGATAAGCTTCTCGTTCTCGGCACCTCTCTCAAAATGGTCCAGGAGATTGCTAAAGCCCTTGATTTGCCGAGGTTCCACGATATACTTCATATTGAAGATGTTTCAACGGAAAAGGAAATTGAGCTGGCCAGAAAGTCCCGACGTGAGGATGGAAAGCATGTCATACCGGTACCGACCTTTGAGGTGAAAAAGGACTTTTCCGGTTATTTCATAGATTCATTGAAAATATTCAGTAAAAAGGGAAGGTTCTCTGATATGGTCGAAAAGACTATTATAAGGCCTACCTTCAGCTATTTGGGCAAATATGAGCTTACTAAAGCCGCCCTTGCCCAGATGATAAGCATATGCGTATCAAAGGTTGAACGAGTGAATAGAGTCATAAAGGTAAGGATTGAGAACAGACCGGACGGAGTGATTATAGACCTGGATCTGTCCATGAAGCTAATTACAAGAATGGATCTTATGGTGGTTGAGATCCAGCAGAAGCTGGTTGAAGAAATTGAATATATGACAGGGCTGAATGTGATAAGCGTGAATGTTACTGTAAAGGCTATAACAACATAATGGACTCAGGGGATTCCTTTTGAGCTTGTCACGTGGCGCGGGGCTCGTGGGTTTAGTGGGCTCTTCGAAGATTTAGTGTTGGCTTTCTATTAAGTCTGGAAATAGGAGTATTTACATGAATATTAGGGAAATAGAAAATGGTTTGGTTCTTGAAGAGGTCAAGGATTTTGATGCTAAGCATATATTTGAGTGCGGTCAGTGCTTTCGGTGGGAGAAAGAACAAGACGGAAGCTATACAGGAATTGCCTTTGGGAAGGTGCTTAACGTAAAATCAGACTATGATAAGGGTATCGTGGTTATTGATAACACCAATCTGAAGGATTTTCAAGATATTTGGCTTGATTACTTCGACCTTGGAAGGGATTATGGGGCTGTAAAGAAGATGCTTTCCAAGGATCCCGTCCTTGATATGGCCATAAAGTATGGGAGGGGCATAAGGATATTGAAGCAGGAGCCCTGGGAGCTTCTCATATCATATATTATATCTGCCAACAACAGTATACCAATGATAGCAAGAAGCATAAGACTGCTGTCAGAGTTGTACGGAAGGGAAATCCATTACAAAGGGAAGACCTATCATGCCTTTCCGACTCAATCAGAGCTTCTGGCTGCCGGTATTGAAGGGATATCGCTGTGCAGAGCGGGTTTTAGATGCAAATATATATATCATGCAGTAGAGATGGTAGCGTCAGGAGAGATAGACCTTAAACAGATTTCTGAAGTGGACATTGACAGTGCAAGGGAAATGCTTATGAAGATACCCGGAGTTGGTCCTAAGGTAGCAGACTGCATAATGCTGTTTTCCATGGGAAAATACAAGGCGTATCCTGTTGATGTGTGGGTAAAAAGAGTAACAGAACACTTCTTTCTCGGAAAAGACGTAAAGATGAAGGAGATACAACATTTTGCCCAAGAGAAGTTCGGAGAACTAGCAGGCTTTGCTCAGGAGTATCTTTTCTACTTTGCAAGGGAAACAAAGGT
>JAWLHF010000036.1:12131-29572 GCA_041690515.1 Clostridiaceae bacterium
CTGCTTGGTTCTATAGTAAATGCAGCAACAATCATAATAGGAGGAATAGCCGGCAGCATATTAAAGCGTGGTCTTTCGGAGCGTTTCAGCAGCCTAATAATTTCGGCTCTGGGGCTTTTGACTGTGGTAATAGGCATTATGTTTGCGATTGAGACAAAAAACATCATGGTGGTTGTATTCAGCTTGGTATCCGGCGCAATACTGGGAGAGTGGATAGATATTGAGAAGAGGATGAAGGACTTGGGGGATTTTGTACAGGACAAGCTCAAAGCATCGGGAGACAATTTTTCTCAAGGCTTTGTCACTGCAAGCCTTCTTTTTTGTGTAGGCTCTATGGCGATAATGGGAGCATTGGAAAGCGGACTTATGAATGATCACAAAATACTATTTACCAAAGCGATAATGGACGGAGTCATATCAGTTGTATTTGCATCTACCCTGGGCATCGGTGTGGCGTTGTCTTTCCTGCCGGTGTTCATATACCAAGGCTCTATTACGTTGCTTGCCTCGATTGTAGCACCGTATCTCAGCCAGGCAGTTATGACTGAAATGACGGCAACTGGCGGAATTCTTCTTATGGGAGTGGGCATTAATATTTTGGAGGTTAAGAAGATAAAGGTAGGCAACATGCTGCCTGCAATATTCCTGCCTATACTGTTCATGCTAATTTTGGGGTAGCTTAATGAAATAATGAGAAAAATGTATAAAATTAGAGGATTATTAATATAATACTAAATATCTTCGTGAAATTGGCTTATTAAGCTGAATTTGGGGAATATAGATATTTGATAATGTAATTCTCATTAATTAATATAATAAGTGTAATTAGCACTCAACTCAAGTGAGTGCTAATAAAGGAAAAGTACATAATATTTAAAATAAGAGCTTTTAAGGAGGGTAAAGCATGAACATCAAACCACTAGGTGACAGAATCATCATTAAGGTACTCGAGAGTGAAGAGACAACAAAAAGCGGTATAGTACTTCCAGGTACTGCAAAGGAGAAACCGATGCAGGGTGAGGTGCTGGCTGTAGGTTCAGGTGAAATGGTGGATGGAAAGAAGATTCCGCTGGAATTAAAAGTTGGGGACAGAGTCATATACTCAAAGTATGCCGGAACAGAAGTAAAAATGGATGGTGAAGAGTATCTGATATTGAGACAGAGCGACGTATTGGCGATAATTCAATAAATAGGAGGGAACGAGAATGGCAAAACAGATCAAATATGCAGAAGATGCAAGACGTGCTTTAGAAAGTGGTGTTAACCAGCTTGCAGATACAGTTAAAATAACCTTAGGGCCTAAGGGCAGAAATGTAGTTTTGGATAAGAAATTCGGCGCACCGCTTATTACCAATGACGGTGTTACTATAGCCAAGGAAATAGAACTTGAAGACCCCTTTGAGAACATGGGAGCACAGCTTGTAAAGGAAGTAGCAACAAAGACAAACGATGTAGCTGGTGATGGTACTACTACAGCGACACTTCTTGCACAGGCAATAATAAGAGAAGGCCTCAAGAATGTTGCAGCAGGCGCAAATCCGATGATACTTAAGAAGGGTATCAACAAAGCTGTTGATACAGCAGTAGAAGAGCTTAAGAAAACTTCAAGGCCTATAGAAAGCAAAGAAGCAATAGCACAGGTTGCATCCATTTCTGCTTCAGATGACACTATTGGCGAGCTTATAGCAGAAGCAATGGAAAAGGTAGGCAAAGATGGCGTAATAACAGTAGAGGAGTCCAACACTTTTGGTACCAATCTTGATATAGTTGAAGGCATGCAGTTTGACAGAGGCTTGATATCCTTGTATATGGTTACAGATACAGAGAAGATGGAAGCTGTTCTCGATGATCCATATATACTTATCACTGACAAGAAGATATCAAACATACAGGAGCTGCTTCCGGTACTTGAGCAGATAGTACAGCAGGGCAAAAAGCTGCTCATCATTGCTGAAGACGTTGAAGGTGAAGCATTATCAACATTGATAATCAACAAACTCAAAGGAACCTTCACATGTGTTGCTGTAAAAGCACCGGGCTTTGGCGACAGAAGAAAGGCAATGCTGGAAGATATAGCAATACTTACAAACGGTCAGGTAATATCCGAAGAGTTGGGCTTGGAGCTTAAGGAAACACAGCTTAGCCAGCTGGGTAGAGCAAGACAGGTAAAGATCCAGAAGGAAAACACCATAATAGTTGACGGAGCCGGAGATGCTAATAATATAAAAGACAGAATAAAAATGCTCAAAGCCCAGATAGAAGAGACTACTTCAGACTTTGACAGAGAAAAGCTGCAGGAGAGACTTGCAAAGCTTTCCGGCGGTGTAGCTGTAATCAAGGTTGGAGCTGCTACAGAGACAGAGCTTAAGGAAAGAAAGCTCAGGATAGAGGATGCACTTGCAGCAACAAGAGCAGCAGTTGAAGAGGGTATAGTACCCGGAGGCGGAACTGCACTTGCAAATACCATCAAGGCTGTAGATGCATTGGTTGCAAGCGTTGAAGGTGATGAAAAGACCGGTATCAAGATAGTGAAGAGGGCTTTGGAAGAGCCTGTAAGACAGATTGCAGAGAATGCAGGCCTTGAAGGGTCCGTAGTAATAGAGAAGGTAATGGCAAGCAAGCCGGGAATAGGCTTTGATGCTTTACATGAAGAATATAAGGATATGATTCAGGCTGGTATAGTTGACCCGACAAAAGTAACAAGGTCAGCGCTTCAGAATGCAGCTTCTGTTTCAGCACTTCTGCTTACTACAGAAAGCGTAGTTGCAGATCTGCCGGAAAAAGAGAAACCAATGATGCCAGGCGGCATGGGCGGAGACATGATGTATTAATAAAATCAGATAAAAAACTCGGCGGTATTATTTACCACCGAGTTTTTTTATCTGATTTTCAAATTCATTCAGAGGTAAAGGCCGGCTGAAATAATATCCCTGAATTATATCACAGCCTTTGTTCCTGAGAGTTTCATACTGCTCTTTTGTTTCAACACCCTCAGCAGTAACGTTAAGCTTCAGATTCTTACCCATTGCAAGTATGGTTGATACAATTGCAGCATTCTTCGGGTTTTCATTTATATCTGAAATGAAGCTGCGATCTATCTTCAATGTAGTAATGGCGAAGTTCTTAAGATAGTTTAAAGAAGAATAACCGGTCCCAAAATCATCAAGGGCTATACGAATTCCCATCTTCTTCAATCTTTCAAGTATACCTGTTATATACTCATGATTTTTTACTGCAACGCTTTCTGTAATCTCAAGCTCCAGATATTCCGGTGAAAGACCGGTTTCATCAAGAATCTGGGATACCATATCGATGAAGTCCTCTTGGATGAGCTGTACAACTGACAAGTTGACCGATACATATATGGGTTTGTTGCCTTCTTCTTGCCACAGCTTGTTTTGCATACAGGCGGTATAGAGCACCCATCTTCCAATCAGTATTATCAATCCGTTAGCCTCAGAAATCGGTATGAATTTCATCGGGCTTATCATGCCAAGCTCAGGATGGTTCCATCTGATAAGGGCTTCACAGCCAACAATTTCTCCGGACTCAGCATCTATCTGAGGCTGGTAGTGCAAGGAGAACTCACCGTTATCCAATGCATGGTGCATGTTGCTGTCCAGATTGAGCTGCTCCAATAGCTGAGCATTCATTGAAGGATCATACAGCTGGGAATTGTCACAGCCTCTGCTTTTTGCCTTTAGCATAGCAGAAAATGCATTTTTAAATAAACTGTCGCTGCATGAACCGTCATCGGGGTAGAAAGCCATTCCCGTACAGGCTGTTATGTAGAATCTGTGTTCATCTACCACCCAGGGCTGCTTGAGGATATCTCTGATTTCATCTGACAGCTTCAAGACTTCCTCTTTCTGTGAAAAACCTGTAAATAGGACTGCGAACCTATCCTCTCCCATATGGGATACTATGCACTCGTCATTTGCAATACAGCCAAGCTTATCCGCAAGGCTCTTCAACAGTTTATCCCCTGCTGTGAGTCCCAGGGTGTTGTTAATGCTTCCAAATCTATCAATATCAAGTATCATTACTGCCAGCTGCCCGTTTCTCAGTGCAGCCTTTTCCAGTTCCTGTTCCAGTCTGGTATTGAACAGCATCCTGTTGGGAAGCTGGGTAAGGGTGTCATAATATGTCAGAAGGCTTAGTGTATCCATCATTTTGTTAAAACCCCTTGAAGCATCGCCTATTTCGTCATCGGTGTCAATATTCGATCTTATGGAAAGATCTCCGGCAGCTGCTCCCGTAAACACATTTTTCAGCTTTATTATGGGAGATGAGATACTTTTTGAAACCAGCAGGCCCATACATGCTGATACTATGAATCCCACAAGACCTATCACTCCAAGGTTGATATTTGCGTATTTGACCGGGTTGTGCCAATAGCTTACGGGTATTTTTACAATAAGCTTCCAATTATTTGTGTTCGGTATCTCCTGATAATAATTCATACTGGGAACATCATCAAAAGTGTACTGTGTACTGCCATTCTTGTTGTTCAATATATGGGAGGATTCTCTTAATATGCTGTCATCAATTACATCTGACTTAACTGTTATGTTCTCTTTCATTATGTATTCTTTAGTTGGGTGAGCAATTACAAGACCGCTGTTGTCAACTATATATGTATATGATCCCGGATAGCTGTATTTCAGGTCTGAAATTATCTTTGAAAGCTTGATGAGGTTTATTGTGCCTCCCATTACTCCCACTACTCTTCCGTAATCATTCCTAATGGGTGCGGCTACAACTGAAATCTGGTTTCCGGTGGTTCTTGAAATGATAGGATCTGAAACTACCGTATTGCCTGCCATGGCCGCCTTGTAATACGCCCGGTCCTTGGCATAACTGCTGTCATCCAAAGTTGTCATATAGTAGCCTTCCTCATTGACAATAAAAAAATGATCATATATATCAAGACGTCCTTTGATTTCTTCCTTAAGATACTCTTTGGTAGATGCCCAGTCCATTGTCCTGACTATAGGGCTGTTTGCATATACCTCAATTTCTTTTGCCCTTTCTGCAAACCAGTTTCCCACTATCTCCGAGTAAAGCTGAGCATTCTTCATGCTGTTTTCATCAATGACATTCTCCAAGGCGGCTTCTGTCATATATCCGGACATGCTTATAAGTATGAAGGCCTCCAGCACACTAATGGATATTATCATAACAAGTATCTTGAACATTATGCTTCTGGTATTTACCTTTAGCATCTGTGAGCCCCCCTTTGTATGTATGAAATAGTGTGTGGTGGTTCTGTGAATATTTACAATCTTTTATGGACTGCGATCAAATGCCATCTATGACAAATTATATCAAAATTTGACACGGATATCTATAGATAATTGTGCTTTGCTAATAATTAAATACACCGTGTGTGATAAAAAGAGAGTTATATTTATTATATAGACAACAATAATAGCAGAGGGTACAATTAATATATATTCATACAGCAGAGGGTGCCTTATCATAATGCTTTATATGAAGTATATGAAAGACCTGCAAATAATGGCATCTGCTCTGAATACAATGGGAGGTGTTTTTATGAATGAGAAAAACAAGAAGGAAGCTCAGAGCATAAGCGGACTCACTCATATAAATGAAAAGGGATACGCAAGGATGGTGGATGTGTCTGAAAAGGAAGAGAGTGTAAGGGAGGCCATTGCAAGAGGGTCTGTATACATGAAAAGGG
The DNA here is from genome assembly GCA_041690515.1 of Clostridiaceae bacterium. Classification (GTDB taxonomy): domain Bacteria; phylum Bacillota; class Clostridia; order Lutisporales; family Lutisporaceae; genus BRH-c25. The sequence goes on from JAWLHF010000036.1 coordinate 17,836, forward strand.
AGACTTTACTTGCTATTGCAGAGGGAAGAATAAAAAAAGGTGATGTGCTTTCTGTGGCTCAAGTTGGAGGCATAATGGGGGCAAAGTCCACATCTGATATAATACCTATGTGCCACAATGTAAACATATATGGCGCGGATATAGAATTCAAGGCCGACCCGGAGAACTCCAAGCTAGATATTGAAGCCGTGGTAAAGACGGTAGGAGTTACGGGGGTTGAAATGGAAGCACTGACTGCGGTGTCTGTTGCAGCGCTGACTATATATGACATGTGCAAGGCCATAGACAAGTACATGGTTATAAGTGATATTCATCTGGTACATAAAAGGGGAGGCAAGTCGGGAGACTTCAATTTCGGTGAAAAGCTGCATGAAAGCATCAACAACACAAGATGCTAGTGGGAAGAAACAAGATTATCCCATTGTCATCCTGAGCGCAGCGAAGGATCTTGACCCAAAAAGAGCGCCCAGGAGATATGAAAAATGCATTACTACGTTAAGAATTAATATGAGTTATTCACACTACAATAAATATATGACTCTGTCATACTGAGCAAAGCGAAGTATCTAAAGATTCTTTAATCTTCTCTGCCTCAGTATGAGATCCGTTACATTCATAACATAGGGCTGTAGGATGTATTAAATGATTTTATTAATGTACAAAACTAGACAGGGGTGAACAGCGGTGGATCAATTCAGCGTTGGGATAATAACGGTAAGCGACAAAGGTTCAAGAGGAGAGAGGACGGATGCCTCAGGTCCGGTTATAGAGGCGATGATCAAGGCGATAGGCGGCAGAGTAGACAAATATGTGATCATTCCGGATGAAAAGACAGAAATAGAGGAAGCTATCAAGGACATGTCGGACAATCTGGGTATAAATCTGGTTTTGACAACCGGAGGCACGGGGTTTTCTCAAAGGGATGTGACTCCTGAAGCGACTCTGGAAGTGATTGAAAGACATGTACCGGGGATACCGGAGGCAATGAGAGCAAGGAGCCTGACGGTCACTCCAAAGGCAATGCTCTCAAGAGCGCAGGCTGGAATAAGGAAGCAGACTCTTGTTATAAACCTTCCGGGAAGCCCAAAAGGAGTGAGGGAGAATCTTGAAGTCATAATACCGGCTCTGAAGCATGGAATAGAAATACTGACAGGACAGGCATCAGAGTGTGGTGGGAAATAATCAGATCTGATACCAATGAAGTGCACCCCAAATGATAGATAAAAATAAACTAACATTTGGAGGTGTACTTTTTTTCGATAAAGATTGTTAAAGTATTGACAAAGTTATGTATGTTGTATATCATTATTATTGATGGAAAGAATACTGTATACAGTATTTCCTAATATTACCATAAGACTGATAAATAATTGACAAGCATAACTAAATATAGTAAATTTAATGGTATGCATACAATAGCTATAGTACAAAGTTATGTAAATATATAATAAATATTGCGGAGGTGATTGTACAAATATATCAATGATATTTTAAACTCCATAGAGAAATTGCCTAATATTGACATGGAAAGATTGACAAATAATCTACAATGTATTATAGTAAAATAAGAAAATTTAATATCTCCGAGCTTAAGAGTCCTGTGGTTTTACTATGGAGCTTAAGCCGATAGGGTGTTTTGGGAAACCGGAATGCCTCCCATTGTGGAAAGGAGTTGGTTAAAGGATCTGTATTTTACAATACAGTATTGTTAAGTTTTGTCTCCTTCCAGAAATGGCAAGGAGATTTTTATTTGTCGAAGTACGTATGAAATAAAGAGGAGGAGACTTTAAATGGATATGGTTAATATAACTATTGATGGTATCAGTACGCAAGTGCCTAAGAGCTATACTGTCCTTGAAGCAGCGAAAACGTTGAACATAAATATACCTACACTTTGCTTCCTTAAAGGGCTTAATGAGGTCGGCGCATGCAGGATGTGTGTGGTTGAGGTGCAGGGAGCCAGGTCCCTCCAGGCGTCCTGCGTATTGCCTGTGGCTGAGGGAATGGTTGTTAAGACCAATTCTCCCGATGTTCTGGAAGCGAGAAGAACAATACTGGATCTTATACTTTCGAGACATGAAAGAGAATGTCTGACCTGTTCAAGGAATTTGAACTGTGAGCTTCAGAAGCTTAGTGAGGAAATGGGCTTGGACAGAGTCTCCTATGAAGATAAAAAAATCAGATTTGAATTGGATGAAGAGTCACCTGCAATTGTAAGGGATCAGAATAAATGCATACTTTGCGGAAGGTGTGTAGCAGTGTGCAAGAGTGTTCAGAACACAGGCGCAATAGATTTTACACGAAGAGGAGTAAATACGACAGTCACTACCTCTTACAATAAAGGGCTTTCAGAAGCCAATTGCATAAATTGCGGACAGTGTATAAAGATTTGTCCGGTAGGTGCACTCAGGGAAAAGGATGATACAGACAAAGTATGGAAGGCTATTGGGGACAAGAGCAAGCATGTAGTGGTGCAGACTGCTCCTGCAGTAAGAGTTGCCCTTGGCGAAGAGTTCGGAATGCCGGTAGGCTCAAATGTAGAAGGCAAGATGATAGCAGCCCTTAAGAGATTGGGCTTTGACAAGGTATTTGATACCAACTTCGCTGCTGACCTTACAATACTTGAAGAAGGTACTGAGCTGCTTAACAGGATAAATAACGGAGGAAAGCTGCCGCTTATAACCTCCTGCTCACCAGGTTGGATCAAGTTCTGTGAGCACAATTACCATGAGTTTCTTGACAATCTCTCCTCCTGCAAGTCGCCACAGCAGATGTTCGGAGCAGTAGCAAAATCCTATTATGCAAGTAAAGCAGGCATTGATCCGAAGGATATATTTGTTGTATCTATAATGCCTTGTACTGCTAAGAAATTTGAAGCAGGCAGGGAGGAATTAAGCGTAGAAGGCATTCAGGATGTGGATGCAGTACTTACCACAAGAGAGCTTGCAAAGATGATAAAACAGGCAAGAATGGATTTTGAATCTATTGATGGCGTAGAATACGACAGCATAATGGGTGATTCCACAGGTGCCGGTGTTATATTCGGAACTACCGGAGGAGTAATGGAAGCAGCCCTCAGAACAGTTGCTGATATATTGACAGGAGAAGATCTGAAAGAGATAGAGTATACTCCGGTAAGAGGAATGGAAGGTATAAAGGAAGCTTCCGTAAGCATTAACGGTATGGACATAAGGGTAGCAATCGCACATGGTACAGGAAATGCAGCAAAACTTCTTGACAGAATTAAGAGCGGTGAAGCTGACTACCACTTTGTTGAGGTAATGGGTTGCCCGGGAGGCTGCATAAATGGCGGCGGACAGCCAATAATAATGGACAAGGAAAAAACTGAGGAAGTTAAGAAGCTCAGAGCCCAAGGCTTGTACAGCATTGACAGGGAAAGAAAACTTAGAAAATCCCATGAAAACCCTGAAGTGAAAAGGCTCTACGACGAATATCTTGAAAAGCCCAACAGTCATAAGGCGCATCATCTGCTGCATACACATTATTTGAAGAGAAACAGGGTATAGAGGAGAATATAGATGAAAGGAAGACTTGATTTACTTACAAAAGCAGCTGTCCTATTGGCTATAGCATTAGTATTTCAACTGACAAAGATGGGACAGTATGTCACAGGAACAGGTATTAATGCAGTGCTTGCTACTGCAGTAGGCATATGCGGATTCCCCTGGGCGGCTGCAATTGGATTTATGACTCCGGTTATGGCAGTGGTTCTGGGAGTTCAACCGGCTGCAACGATAGTGCTGGTTCCCTTCATAATAGCAGGAAACATTTTATATGCTGCGTTGTTCCGGGTTTTAAGGAAGTACAATGATTATATCGGCATAGGAGCAGCAGCTCTTGCAAAATTCGCACTGCTTTATACGGCTGCAAATGTAATAGTCAATAAGCTGCCGGCCCCGGTAAAGCTGGCATTCAGTTTTCCCCAGCTGATTACTGCGTTGGCAGGGGGGATACTGGCAATAATAATCTTAAAAGCAATAAATAAAGTGAAATAGAAGAACAGGTGCAAGAAAACAGTATGAATAAATAATAATTTTATATAAAAAGCCAATCGTAGTAAGCTATGGCTACGACAGGCTTTTTATTTTTTGGGCAAAACAGATTGACGATATTTTAACAATCAGGTATTATAATATTGAAGGTTCTTTGGTTATATTATGTTAAATTACCATATATAAGATTCAAATACTATTCATATTATTAGGGGGAGAGTTTATGAAAATGCTTAATGTTACCATTGACGGCATCAGTACACAAGTGCCGGAGGGTACAACCGTCATGGAAGCTGCTGCAGGGCTTGGCATTGATATTCCCGCATTGTGCTATCTGAAAGGTATCAATGAAGTCGGTGCATGCAGGATATGTGTAGTAGAGGTCAAGGGTGCAAGATCACTTCAAGCATCCTGCGTATTACCAGTTTCTGAGGGTATGGATATACAGACTGAAAGCCCAAGTGTAGTAGCAGCAAGGAAAGAGATCCTCAAGCTGATTCTCGCAAATCATCCCAATGATTGTCTCACCTGCGACAAGGCAGGAGAATGCAAGCTTCAGGAGTATGCTTACAGGTATGATGTGAAGTTTGCTGAGCATAAAGGAATGAGGAAGAACTATTCAATAGACACATCAAACCCATATATCTACAGGGACAATAACAAGTGTATCCTATGCGGCAGATGCGTGAGCATATGTGCCAAGGTTCCTGACAGAGCAGTGCTCGCCTTTGGCAACAGAGGCTTCAATACCACAGTGATAGCTGATAACAATAAAGCAATGGGAGAATCCGCTTGTGTATCCTGCGGCAGATGTATCAGCGTATGCCCGGTAGGGGCTCTTCTGGACAGCAGGGCAATGAATATTGCCAGGTCATGGGAGCTTGAAAAGGTACAGGTAAAGTGTGCAGTATGCGAGCATGGATGTGATTTTGAGCTGCTCAAGAAAGATGATAAGGTTGTAGGTGTAAGAGCTTTAGGAGCAGGAGAGGGCAGACCTCTTTGCCTGAAAGGCAGACTGACTGTTGATTTGACATATAATGATGATCCCAAGACTCCATATGTGAAAAAGGATGGAGAATTTGTGGAAGCAACCTGGACAGAAGTATTGGGTCTTGAAAAACTACTTGGAAAGATTTAATATGTGAAAACTTTTCACATTAAAGTATAATAACAATAAAGAAGATAACAAAGATTAGATCTGTGTAATGAACGGAACCGGTTGTACTATATTTTAATAATATTTGTAAAGGGTGGTTTGTATGGTGAACTTAACTATTAACGGCCGGCAAGTGCAGGTCGAGGACAACACCACCTTACTTCAGGCAGCAGAAAGCATAGGTATTGAAATACCTACATTTTGCTATGACAAGCGTCTAATAGGTCACGGAGCTTGCCGTATCTGCGTTGTTGAAGTAAAGGGTGCAAGAGCTCTTCAGACTGCATGTACTGTGCCAGCAGCAGAGGGAATGGTGGTTGAGACCCACTCACCTGCTGTAATTGCAGCCAGAAGAGAAATATTGAAGCTTATGATAGAGAATCATCCACTTGATTGTCTGACCTGTGAAAAATCCGGCAAGTGCAAGCTTCAGGATTATTGCTACGAATACGATGTAAAAGAGGGTGGATACAAGGGACAGAAAAAGGATTATCCTATTGATGACAGCAATCCATTCTTCATATTGGATAGAAACAAGTGCATAATGTGTGGAAAATGTATTAGAGTGGACAATGAACTCCAGTGCACAGGAGCAATCAATTTTAATGACAGAGGTTTTGATACTCATGTAGGGATTCCTTATGACAGGGATTTCGAAAAATCAACCTGTGTTTCCTGTGGTAACTGTGTATCCGTTTGTCCTGTTGGAGCATTGATGCCCAAGCATCCAGAAAAGTTCAGAACCTGGGAGCTTAAGAAGGTTAAGACAACCTGCTCTTACTGCGGCGTAGGCTGCCAGATGGAGCTGCTTGTAAAGGGAAATAAGGTTGTGGGTGTTGAACCTGTGAATGCTGATCCCAATAACGGACTTCTCTGTGTAAAGGGCAAGTTTGGATATAAGTTCATAGACCATCCCGACAGGCTGAAAACACCACTTATCAAGAAAGACGGCAAATTTGTCGAAGCTACTTGGGATGAAGCATATCACCTTATAGCAGAGAAGATGCTGGATACAAAAGAAAAGTATGGACCTGATGCTTTAGCAGGATTTTCTTCTGCAAGATGCACAAATGAGGAGAATTATTTATTCCAGAAATTATTTAGGGCGGTGATTGGCACAAATAACGTTGACCATTGTGCCCGCCTCTGACATGCTCCAACGGTTGCAGGTCTTGCAGCCACATTAGGCAGTGGAGCTATGACAAACAGCATCAATGAGGTAATCGATGCTGACACAATACTTATAGTCGGCTCAAATACTACTGAAAATCACCCTGTTATAGGATCAAAGATAAGACAGGCCAAGAGAAAAGGTGCAAATATCATAGTTGCTGATCCAAGGGAAATAGAACTTGCCAAGGATGCAGATGTATTCTTGAGGATAAAGCCGGGAACGAATATTGCACTGGTAAACGGCATTATGAATGTAATACTTGAAGAGGGATTACAGGACAAGGAGTTTATTGCTGAACGGACAGAGAACTTTGAAGAGCTGGAAAAGGTAGTGAAGAACTATACTCCGGAAAAAGCAGCGTCCATATGCGGAGTTAATGCAGAGGATATTAGAAAGGCTGCCAGACTATACGCAAAAGCAGATAAAGCAAGTATCATATACTGCATGGGTATAACTCAGCATACAACCGGAACTAATAATGTAATGTCAATGGCTAACCTTGCTATGCTCTGCGGTAATTTTGGGAAGGATTCTACCGGTGTAAATCCTTTAAGAGGACAAAACAATGTTCAGGGTGCATGTGATATGGGGGCACTACCGGTGTCATACCCAGGATATCAGCCGGTTACAAAGCCTGAAATAGCAGAGAAGTTTGAAAAAGCATGGGGAGTTAAGCTCTCACAAAAGAATGGTCTGACAATAACTGAAATAATGAATGCAGCAGGAAAGGGAGATGTCAAATTCCTGTATATTATGGGAGAAAATCCGATGGTTTCTGATCCCGATATCAACCATGTCAAACATTCTCTTGAGCATACTGACTTCCTGGTGGTACAGGATATATTCATGACAGAGACAACAGCATTAGCAGATGTTGTATTGCCGGCAGCAGTATTTGCTGAAAAGGACGGCACCTTCTCCAATACCGAAAGAAGAGTGCAGAGGGTCAGAAAGGCAGTAGAAGCTCCGGGAAAATCTAAAGCTGACTGGGTAATACTTATGGAGCTTATGAACATGCTGGGTTACGATAAGTGTTATAAACACCCGTCTGAAATAATGGATGAAATTGCATCTGTAACACCTTCCTATGCAGGAATAGACTATGACAGAATTGAAACCGAAGGATTACAGTGGCCATGTCCCACAAAGGAGCATCCCGGCACCAAGTACCTGCATAAGGGTACCTTCGCAAGGGGCAAAGGCATGTTCAAGGGTGTAGAGCACAAGGATTCCGCTGAGCAGGCGGATGAGGAATATCCGTTCATACTCACAACCGGACGTGTGCTGTACCATTACCACACAGGCACTATGACAAGGAAAGTCAACGGCCTGAATAAAAAGGTTCCGGGCGCCTATATAGAAATAAATCCTGAAACAGCTGTCAAAGTTGGAGTAAATGACGGTGAAATGCTTAATGTCAAATCACGCAGAGGCAGCATTAGTCTCAAAGCAAAAGTGAGCGACAGAGTAAATGGAAATGTAGTATTCATACCATTCCACTTTGCTGAAGCAGCTGCTAATACTTTGACAAATTCAGTCATTGATCCAACTTCGAAGATACCTGAATATAAGGTATGTGCAGTATCAATAAGCAAGTAGTTTTTAGAAGTGCATCTTCGGCGGTTTACCGTTGAAGATGCACTTTTCTGTTTAATTATACAAAAACTTCTGATATAATGGGAAATATAGAGCTGTAATTTATAATAGCTTTTATATGAAAAATCTTAGTGAAGAGGAAATAATATGAGTGAAGAATTATACAGTCTCCTTAAGAAGATACGTGCCAGTTATATTTTCAAGGTGAGAGACTTGGCTGATTCGTTGGAAAAGAAGGATAGGTATACAAGGAAGCATTGTGAGAGAGTTACCCGGTATTCTCTTGCCATAGCAAAAAGAATGGGATTAAATGAAGAAAAACTTCTGTCCCTGGAATTTGCAGGGATGCTCCATGATATAGGTAAAATTGGGGTTCCAATTGAGATAATCAACAAGCAGGGAATACTAACAAGCGAAGAATATGAAATAATCAAGAAGCACCCGGAGCTGGGCTATGAACTGCTTAAGAACATTTCCTTTCTTGATTCCAGCAGTAAGATACTTCTTCAGCATCATGAAAGGGTAGACGGCAAAGGTTATCCATATGGTCTTGGGGAAGAGGAAATCGATGAGCTGGCCAAGATATTGGCAGTTGCTGATGCTTATGATGCGATGACCACAGACCGTCCATACAGAAAAGAGAAGATGACCGATGAACAGGCTATAGATGAATTTGCACGGAATAAGAACACACAGTTCGATGAAAAAGTAGTGAATATATTCATAGAAATATTGAGCGAAGGAGATAAGGCCTCTTAGGAGTTTGCAGGGGATATAGGATCCCATACCTGAAATACAGGTATGGGATTTTTTTTATGTAAGTATAAAAATACCCATACAAAAGTATATTTTAGTAAATGTAACAATGCTGAATATTGTGAGGGGTAATGCAATGGGGGCAGTAATGGCGAGAAAGGGTATGAAGGAGATAGCAGCTTTATTGGTACTGATAATGTTGTTATTCCTATACATTGGGCAGCAGGGAGCGATTAGAGGGGTTTTCTTGGGACTGGGTGAAACAGAGGATCTTACCGATTCAATACGTCAGATTTTTCGTAACAGGAACAATGCGATAATAAGCGGGGACCTCAAGCTTATAGAATCCTTGTACGATACAAGCAGCAAGTATGGGAACTGGGCGCATCAGCATGAACTGACAAAAGTAAGGTACATCCAGAATTGGGGAAAGAAGCAGGGGGTCAAATTTATTGATATTATACCGACTTTGAAAATCAGGAGCATAAAGCCCAAGGGAGACAGGTTCACCGTAAATCTCCTATGTTCAACAGAGTACAGATATGTATACGAGAATGACCCTGATACGGTGAACACATCCCGTATAGGTACATATCATGTCCTTGACCTTCTTTACAAGGACGAAGCTTGGATAATAACAAGGGAGTGGTATAAGGACCCCTTTGAGGATATATTGAATCTGGGGAGGATAAAGGTTGATTCAATAAAAGAGTATATATCCAATCATGCACCCAGAGATCTGTCCAATATAGGTGAAAGAAGAAGAAAAGCAGTGGAATACGCCGAAAAATATTGCGGTGCTGCAAGTGAAGAAAAACATGGCTTTAAGTACAATAAGAAATACAGGAATTACAATTCTCAAGGCGGAGACTGTGCAAACTTTGCATCCCAGGTATTACATGAAGGGGGCAAATTCAGGAAGAATCATATGTGGAACTACAACAGCGGCGGGGCGACCCGTGCATGGGTCAATGCAGACGGTTTCAAAAGCTATATGCTGCATAGCGGAAGAGCATCACTTATAGCCCACGGTAATTATGAGAAAGTATATAAGGCTTCCTACAAGCTGTTGCCGGGAGACTTCATAGCATATGAGAAGAATGGGGATATCACCCATATATCAGTAGTGACCGGTGCGGATTCTAAGGGGTATTCACTGGTGACCTGCCATAATACCGACAGGAATAATGTTCCATGGGATCTGGGTTGGAGCAGCAGTAAAATAAGATTCTGGCTGGTTCGTGTACACTATTAAATCAACAAGATTTTGAAAAAGAAATAAATATATAAAAATATTGACGAAAACCGCCAGGGCTGCTAGGAGAATATGCTTTGAGCAATAAAAGGAATTTAGCTTTCGTGTGCGGTATGAAAATTTTGTATATTTAGAATAAAGAAGGTAATAATATTAACGAAAAATGGAATAAAGTTTTATTATCGGGAAACAGATTTCAACAGGTTTTTCTTAAAAATTGAATTATAATCTAAGAAGAATGGCGCAGTAAATATGGGGAACGATGAACTACGCTCCTTAAATGGGCATCTGGAGCGTGATGAGTTACTGATGCAACCGACCCAATCTATTATATAGATTGGGTTTTGTTATTACTGTTACAGGCCATGGATGTACAATAATTTGAAGTTGAGGATGCCAATGTATAATATGAAACAATTTGGAATATAATCTGTATAGATTTGAAGATCGTACGGGAGAAAAAGGGGGATAAGCATGGGAAAGAAGGTTGCAAGGATTGCAGGGAACATAATTACAATAGTATTTATTGTGGTAATTGCGCTATCGCTTTACTCCATGCTGCAGCATCGGCGTGATCCAAATAAGGTGCCAGCCATCTTCGGATTCAGCGGATTGACTGTATTAAGCGGGAGTATGAGACCTTATCTGGAACCCGGTGACATGATTATTGACAAAGCTGTCAGCACGGAGAGCATCAAGGTTGGAGATGTCATCACATATCGGGACAATGGCTCCATAGTTACCCATCGAGTGATGGAGATTATCACAGAAAACGGCAGTCACCATTTTGTAACTAGGGGTGATGCAAATAATACTGAAGATATCAAGCCTGTAAGAGAGAATGCTCTGATTGGCAAGGTGATGTTTAAAATTCCATATGGCGGGTATGTGGCAAGGTTTGTAAGGAGTCCAATCGGGTTGATGATATTCATAATAATTCCGGTTGCTCTTATGCTTGTTGGAGATGTGATGAAAGTCATACTGTCCGGGGAGGAAAAGAAAAAGGATGACAAAGCGGAATCCGAGGGCAGTGTGCATATAGATTAGTATTATACAGTATTTATCGTAGAACTGATTCCAAGAAACTACAGCAGTAAGAAAGAAAAGGGGTGAAACATGAAAATAAGAAACAAAAAAGGAACGTCATGACGAGACATTCCCAAAAAGGAAACAAAAAAATACTCTTATTACTATTATAACAGAAAAAAGAAATTTGATGAAGAAAATTGTTAGGAGGCTATTTGAATGAATAAAAAATTAATTGTCAGCCTTGCATTGATAGGCGTATTGGCATTCGGAGCAGGTTTGGGATCCTACGCGTGGTTTACAAGCACAGCAACCAGCAGTGACAACCTCTTTGAAACAGGAACATTGGTTATTAATGTTGACAGCCCAATATTTGCAGAAGCAGATTTCAGCAATATATATCCTTCATGGAACTCCGGTGTGAAGACTTATGAAATAAGGAATGAAGGTACATTAGCTCTAAAATATAGAATGACAGTTCAGGGCGATGAAGGCGAACTGCTTTTTGACGGTCCTACTCCACTTCAGGTAAAAATCAATGATAATGATTTTGTTGACATAGATCAGGCCGGAACAGTTTATATTGGAGAAATAGAAGCTGGTCAGACAGATGGACTGCAGCTTCAGTTCAGACTTCCTGAAGAAGCAGACAATGACTATCAGGAAGAAAATGCAAGCTTTACATTTGTATTTGAGGCAACTCAGGTTGAAAATCCAGGTTGGAATGAAGCAGGCCAATAGAGTAAACTCAATGAAATATG
>JAWLHF010000037.1:0-28590 GCA_041690515.1 Clostridiaceae bacterium
CTGATGCTTTAGATGCAGTAGGTATTGCAACAGCATATAGAATTATCAACCCCATTGACGGGTACTTTATGCCAGATAGCGCTTATACAGTAGAGCAGGCAATTTATGATATACACAAAGACGATTATGCTAGGTATGGATACAACTATATAAGGGGTATTATAGATTTGTCTGAGCTTTATAAATCAAACATTAAAATAGGCAGAAATTTCCTATACATGAGCTTTGAAGAAAAAAAGGCGGCTGAAGATTATATAAAATACTATGTTGGCAGGAGGATCAGCTTCTTTGATGAGTTTATTGCAGGCAAGCGCTATGATGTCCCAATAACAGGCAAGTACCAGAAAATAGATGCAGGTTATATGATAATTGAGCTGAATGCACCGGATTATGATGTAAAGTATATCTTTAAAAAAGGTGCTGAAAATATTGACGTCAGGAATTTTACCAGCCTAGCAATTACTTATGGTAAGGATAATTATAGGTCTGAGCCGCGGGAGATAAAGCCCGGGGAAAATGTAAGCATGGAAATTCAGCCTGATTCCATACATCAGAAGTTATATGGAAAAATCGACGAGATATTGAAGCAGATAATAAAGCCGGAAATGACGCAGGAGCAAAAAGTTAGAGCAATCCATGATTATGTCGTTACAAAAGTGACCTATTCAAGCGGAACTGATTACCTGATAGGCGACAATGCATTGAAGGCAATAGAAACAGGAAAGGGTGTTTGCGTTCATTATACCATGCTGTTTTACCACCTGTGCAAAAGGGCAGGTATACCTGTGCGCAACATAATTGGCAACTCCTTTGTAGGCTCTCACTCATGGAATGCAGTATATATAGACGGCAAGTGGTTGCATGTAGATACTACTCTGGATGATGCAAAGGGAAGGATAAGCTATGAATACTATCTGAAAGACAGCGATTATATGCTTAAGACGAGGTTCTTCAATGGTTATGGAGTTTCTGACCAACAATATTATGGTGATATAGACGGAATGAACATCCAATCTGCAGATGAGCTCCGGGCATACTTTATTAAGCAGGTCGAACTGGGAAATATACCTGATACAATAAAATTCAGATTATCAAGCAAGAATATTGATACAAATGTTGAATTCGTCAGATTCATATTCTTTGAAGGCAAATACAAAGTAAATTATGACCCGCAGCAGGATCTTTATATAGCAACAAAGTATAAATAAACTGACAGGCAGAAGGGGCAGTTCCTTCTGCTTTTCGCCTCTTGATACTAATATCGGAATTTATTAGAGTAATATTGGGTTATCCCAGTAAACCAGAATATTATTATATGCTCAAAGATGTAAAGTTATCAGATATGTTTTAGGTAATAGTGCCAGTCTGTCAACTTGGCAGCTTAGTTCTGGACAAGTTGATAAGTTGGCAGACTGGCATTCAAGATTAATATGCGTTATTATCTATATATCGCAGTACAAGCTTAACAGCCTGCTCCATTTTTAACTTATCTACATCTTCAATGGTATCATCAGGGCTATGATATCCATTGAGAAAATCTTCATTTATCAGAAGCACAGATTCTACTCCCATCTGAGTGAAGCTGAAATGGTCACTTCCATCAATAATATTTACCTTATAATTCATTTTCATTTCTTCTGCATATTTGCTTAGCTCATTCTGCAGTGTGTTTTTATGATTATTGGCTGTAGCAATAGTGAGAGGTATGTCAGCAGAACAACCTATCATATCCATGTTTATCATAACTGACTTACTTAATGGATATATCGGGTTTCTTACAAAATATTGAGAGCCTGCAAGTCTTGCCTCTTCGCTGTTAAAGGCTGCGAAGATGATTGATTTTCTTGGTGGAATCTTACTATTTTTTATTATTCTCGCTATCTCTATAAGGCCGGCCGTACCGGAAGCATTATCCAAGGCACCCGGGTTATAGGTGCCGTTTTTGTTATCTCCCACATGGTCAAAATGGGCACCGACTATTATATACTCATCCTTAAGCTTAGGATCGGAGCCTGGGATCATGCCGATGACATTAGGTACCTGCTTATTGAATTCCCTGGAGAAGTCACATTTTATATGTAGAAATAGGTCTTTGCTAACAGCATCGGTAATTTCACTGAATGTATCATTGTCTACAATCAAATATGGGTCATAGGGTCCCACATTTAAATCTGCCCGTATTGGTGTAACTGTAAGATTTGAATAATTCCTGCGGGAGCTTTTAGTATCAAACTCAATAATTCCCGCAGAAGCACCAGTTTTCTTACAATATGATATGACATTTGGGACTGTAATATTGCGGCTGATTGAAAGAGGAAATAATGCAATCTTATTTTCAACAGCTTCTGATGCGGTTGCGGCAGCCTCTATACTATCCACTGTATAAAGCGGTGCTTTTATGTCTATGCTTGAAGAGCTTGAAAGGGTTCTGAATAAAAAGTTTTCCGTATATGTAAAACTCTTTACTACATTTCCGCTTTTATCTTCAAGCTGCATTATTGGTTCTTCCTCGATCAGTATGACAGGGGTTTCGAAATCCTGTATATAATTTTCCAAGCCTTCGGGATTTTCAAGACCTATTTGTTTGAATTGGTTTGATATGTATTGTGCAGCCATTTCATTTTCCTTTGTACCTACAAGTCGGCCCTTATACTTTTCAGAGCTTAGTTCCTCTACGATTGATAGCATGTTTTCTTCATCTATGATGTTTTCATCGGCATTGGAAGCTACAGCCGCGGTCTCTGTGCTTTGCATTGTACATGAGGATAAAACTGTTGCAGCTAAAAATACAAATACAAGCAAGATGCATATTTTTTGGCGGTTTTTCATTGTTCTCCCTCCAAGTCTCAATATATTTGAATAAATTATATCAGTCCAATATGTATAAATTATGTAAATACTGTTAATTTTTATTCGAATAATTAGCTATGTGTAAAAGGAGAAGGGATGATTCCTTCTGCTTTCCCTTTCCCGATGCTTTCGTTTGACAAAAAATTTATAAGAGTATATTATTTTACTGTATATATCAAGCGAGCAGGAAAAATACATAAGGAGATTATTATAATGCTTAGTGAATTTAAGAAATTTGCGCTAAAGGGAAACGTGCTGGATCTGGCAGTTGGGGTTATTATAGGCGGTGCTTTCGGCAAGATTGTAACTTCTTTAGTAAATGATATCATTATGCCTATTTTGGGACTTTTGGTGGGCGGCATTAATTTTTCAGCCCTTGAGTATGTCCTAAGTACAAGAGGTGAAGAACCAGTTGTATTAAGATATGGGCAGTTCATTCAAACTACATTTGACTTTTTTGTGATTGCATTTTCCATATTTATTTTTATTAAGGCTATAAGCTACTTTAAGAAAAAGGAAGAGGTTAAACAGCAAACACCTCCTGCTCCATCAAATGAAGAAATTCTACTGGAAGAGATAAGAGATATTCTCAAACAGAAATAATGAAATTACATAGGATTATAAGGTAAAGTGAAAGCAGTAAGGACATTCACTTCTGCTTTTTAAATGATTGGTAAAGCTGTTCTTTGTTTCATTTACCAATGCAATACCATAGAATATAATCAAATTAAAATGTGCTGATAAATGAAAGTTTTCAGAGCATTCCTTGGCACCAATAATAAAAAGTATCGCATACGATAATATACCACTCTGTCAAACTCTGCTATGATTTTTTTATAGCGGGGTTTATTTATTATATTACAATAAATAAAAATTGATTGAAGGATATGAAAACGGGCTTCAAAGCTGCGGAGCCCCCTTTATTTTTATAATAACTTAAAACTAGGTTTGCATCTAAGGTAACTGATATAAAGCCGAAAGAGTTAAATGAAAGTTGAGGGATGAAGATGAAAAAGAAACTGTTTAGTATATTGCTAACCATAATAATGGTTATCGGTATGATGCCGAGTACGATATACGCTATGCAAATTAAAAAAGCAGAGTATAATTCCAATGTATATTCGGATATGCCATCGGACTGGTCGACTGAAGCCCTTGAAGCTGCCATAAATAATGGTTTACTGTCTGGTTTTGGCAGCAGGATTATGCCAAATGATAATCTGACAAGAGCACAGATGGCAGCCATTATAAACCGTGCCTTTGGGGCAATGTCAATGGCATCTTTAAGCAGCTATACCGATGTCAATGCAGATTCATGGTATTATACTGACATGTCAAAGGCAGTGCAAATGAAAATGTTTGTCGGCTATAATAACAAATTGAATCCAGATAGCGAGATTACTCGAGAGGAAGTCTTTACAGCACTTGCCCGGGTACTCAAATTATCTGGTGCTGCTGAAAGTGGACTTGATAAGTTTTCAGACAAAGATTTAGTGAGCTCATGGGCAAAAGATGGAACTGCATGCCTTGCAGCAGCAGGCTATATTCAAGGGGCAAATGGCAAATTAGATCCAAGGCAGAACATAACAAGAGCAGAGCTTGCGCAGCTAATGGATAATATACTAAAAAAGTATATTACAAAAGAAGGTACGTATACTGCAGATGTTAACGGTAATGTGATTATCAATGTACCTTATGTAACTCTTGAAAATATGGATATTGAAGGGGATCTAATTATTGGGGATGGTGTAGGAGATGGAGATGTAACTCTTAACAATGTCAATGTAACCGGAAGAACTGTCATTCGAGGCGGCGGTGTGGATTCTATCAAAATCTTGGGGAGATCCGATTTACAGAAGATAATTATTGCACGTGTTGATGGTCAGCTTAGAGTCTATACTGAGGAGGGACTAGAGGTCGGTGAGATTATAGTTGATGGCAATGATGATGTAATATTAGAAGGCAGCACCGGAACTGTGACAGTTGTCTCCTCTGGCATTACAGTGACTGCGACTAAGGCAAAAATAGAATCCTGCATTGTAGAAGGAGATAATTCTAAAATCATAGTTTCTACAGATTCATCAATACAGAAGGCTGAAATAGATGGAGATAATTCCGAAGTTGTAGTACTGCAAGGTGCTTCAGTCGGGAATATAACTGTAAATGCAAAGGGTGTATTAATTAGCGGTGAAGGTAAGATTGATCAGGTTGAAGCAAGGGCAGATAATCTTATTGTATCAACGCCAGGAACAAGAGTCACTTCAAATAATGGAGCAACAGGTATAATGGCAGGCACGATATCTGTTGGTGCAGGAAATACTGAAATTGTTCCGGGTAGCAACATCAGCGGCAAAAATCGTAACAGCAGAGGCAGCAGAGATAGAGATAATGACGACGATGGCAGAGAAACACCACCAGTAGTCGTAAGTGCAATTATTGTAGCAAGCGCAGGTAATACAACTACTATTGCAAACGGTGAGACATTGCAGATGAGTGCTGCTGTAGTACCTGCAAATGCAGTAAATAAGACAGTAACATGGAGTGTCGTACCACTTGAAGGTGGAGGGGCAACAATAAATGCAGAAGGGTTGCTTACTGCAACAGGAGTTGGCACGGTTAGAGTAAGAGCCACAAATGAGGCTTCGGGAGTTTTTGGGACTATAGATATTACAATAACAGCAGTGGTAGAGGATACAGTAACATCACCATTAGCGTCATACACACCTATAACATTTACCCAGACAGGTGATGTAGCGAACGATAATGTTCAATATAGAGATGCAGCAGCTGTCATAGCGGCATTACCTGAAGAAATAGCTGTAACCCTGGAGGACTCATCAGTTGTAAATGTACCAATAATCTGGGCAGATACTGATACATACAATGCGTCTGTAGCAGGTGATTACACTTTTACGGCAGCATGGGGTACAATTCCTGTAAGCGCCAATAACAATAACAGCCTTGTGGCACCTACTGTAGAAGTAACAGTTGCGGCAGGGATTGAAGCAACAGATTCGATATATTTTACCTTTGACAGCGCAACCGGAACAATTATCGATTACAATATTGATGGTGGTACAGATGTCATAATTCCGGCTATGATAGGAGGAGTGGCAGTAACACATATTGGCGAGAATGCGTTTAAACCTAGCAGGGGCGGCAAAGACGGGTTTACAGATCAGCTGACCTCAGTAGTCATACCTGATAATGTGACAAGTATTGGGAATGCAGCGTTTGCTTATAACAATCTAACTTCGGTTGTCATACCTGAAAGTGTGACAAGCATTGGAGATTATGCATTTAGCCGAAATCAGCTTATTTTAGTCAGAATTCCCAGTGGTGTATTACATTTAAGTGAAGGTGCTTTTGAGGATAATCCAGTAACAGAAGTTTACATCTCTTATGGGTTAATGAGCATAGACATCAATGCATTTATGAATTGCAGTGATCTGACAAGATTTATTGTTGACCCAAATAATATCAGTTATTCCAGTTCTGACGGAGTACTGTTTAATAAGGATCAAACAACGCTCTTGAAGTATCCATTTGGTAAGGCAGGAAATTATACGGTACCGGAGGGTGTGACAAGTATCGAAGATTATGCGTTTCAATATTGTTCAGGATTAACCGGAATAAACATTCCAGACAGCGTTATGAGTATAGGTAAACATGCGTTTCAGGATTGTACGGCATTGACCGGCAGTATGAGTATACCAGAGGGTGTGACGAGTATCGGGGATTATGCGTTTCAATATTGTTCAGGATTAACCGGAATAAACATTCCAGACAGCGTTATGAGTATAGGTGATCATGCGTTTCAGAGTTGTGCGGCATTGACCGGCAGTATAATCATACCAGAGGGTGTGACAAGCATAGAAAGCTATACATTCACCGAATGTACAGAACTAACAGGAATAATTCTTCCAGAGAGTGTGACAAGTATCGGGGATTTTGCGTTTCAATATTGTTCAGGATTAACCGAAATAAACATTCCAGACAGCGTTATGAGTATAGGTGATCATGCGTTTCAAGGTTGTGTGGCATTGACCGGCAGCATAAGTATACCAGAGGGCGTGACAAGGATCGGGTATTCTACATTCTCTAATTGTAAAAAACTAACCGAAATAAACATCCCTGACAGTGTAACATTTATTGACGGTTTTGCATTTTATAATTGTAATAAGTTGACAGGAATAACTATTCCAAGTGGCATAACGAGTATTAGCTCTTATACATTTAGTGGTTGCACAGAGCTTATAAGGATAACCATCCCCGGTGGCGTGACTAGTATCGGCAGTAGTGGAATTATTGATAATTCAAATACATCCAACTTCGATACTGCTTATAGAACGGGAGGTGCAGGAACATATATACGCAGCGGAGCTGATTGGGCAAAATCAGCAAGCAGTGAAAAGGAAATCATAACCTTTAGCTTTGAAGAGCTGGTACCTACAGTAATAGCTACAGTATATGAAGAAACAAAAACAATCGAATTGATAGTACCATCAGATACAGATGTTACTGATTTGGTGGCAACCTTTACAAGTTCACCAGCATCAATTGTAAGAGTAAGCGGAGCTGTTCAAAATAGTGGGGAAACAGCAAATGATTTTACGATTCCAGTAGAATATGCAGTTATTGCTGAGGATGGGACAACGGTGTTTTATATGGTAACAGTTCGTCGTAAATAAATTAGTATCAGACATAAGTTATGATTATAGATTAGCAATGAGCTAGTTAGCTGGATGCCTGTAGTACGAGGCGGTTGTTGGAGAAAATTCTGATAACCGCCTTTTTTATACCAAATTAAGCCAGTTATATAATATATGTACAAAGCGTGATAAAATATATATATTGGTATGTGTTTTTGAGAGGATGCAAATATTATTTAGGAGGTAAGAAATATGAGTGGGAGTATAATAAAACACTATTTGGGAAAACTGGTTAAGCCTCTTATGATTGGACTTCCGTTAAATTTGCTGGCTGCATTGTTATACTGTATGATAGCAAAGAAAATGACCTTGGCTTCATATTCTACTGCTCTGTTATTTGTTGGGGGAGTGTATGCTGCAATCGGAGGGATGAGCTTTATGGGAAGTATGGATGCCGGATCTAGAAGCACAATGATCTGGAGAGGTGATACCAACCAGAAAAAGTATGATGATGCTGGACGCGACAGTTTCCGTATTTCAGGTTTTATAATTGGAATTGTTACTATATTGATTTCCTATGTACTAACCTTTTGGTAGAGCTCAATGACTGTTTGAAAATACTGATAAGCTACTGCCATTTGGTATTGATTCCGAATTACATAGGAAAATGCATACATTTGTGATTTGCAGGAAAGGTGTCAATGAAGGATAGGCTGAAGAGTCTATCCTTTTCTTATTTATGTAAATTGTTGTAGAATAGTAATAAGGATTATTAAATCAACTCCGGATGGAGCTTAGGAAAGGTGGTGGAAGGCCGCCGCAGCTGATGCAGGATAAGCGGCGGCATAGGTTGAATGAATAATATCAGACTTCCCAAACATTTTGTAGAGGTGGACGGGGATACGTGGTTGGTTGAGAATGATAGGGATAATATGAAGCTATATTATAGAGTTAAGGAAATCATTTCCAATAGACAGTCTCCCTTTCAGCAAGTCAGTATAATCGATTCTTATGACTTCGGACGTTGTCTTGTATTGGACGGTGTCATGCAGACAACGGAACTTGACGGATATATTTATAATGAAATGATTTCACATATTCCGGCAGTAACTCACACAAATCCCAGAAGCGCCCTGATCATAGGGGGCGGGGATTGCGGTGCTGCTAATGAACTTGCTAAATATGCCGAATTGGAAAAGATTGAAATGGTTGAGTTGGATAAAGTGGTTGTGGAAGAGTGCATAAAAGAATTGTCTCAAATATCGGGCAATGCAGCTAAAGATAATCGGATTTCCTTCCGATTTGAAGATGGCGTGGAATATGTAAAGGATAAGAAAAAGGCTTATGATATTGCCATAGTTGATTCTTCTGATCCCATAGGACCTGCTGAGGCATTATTTTCTGAAGAATTCTATGCTGATTTGAAGTGTACATTGAAAGAAGACGGGCTGCTGGTATGCCAAAGCCAGTCTCCGGTCTTTAACAAAGATATAATGATTAGGACCAGAGAAAGGTTAAAGAAGCTTTTTCCAATTGTCATAACCTATAAAGCAGTCATACCGAGCTATCCCGGCGGGATGTGGAGTTTTACCCTTGCGTCACTTAAGTATGAACCTCAGAAAGCAGAGCTTGAGAGGCTTTCACCAGATACAAGGTACATAAATAAGGAAATATTCCGATCTACCTTCAGCCTTCCGAATTTCATGCAGGAGGATATTGGAAAAGTCTGAACGCATCCTTTTCATTCTTTAGCAGTAGGATGGAAGTGGACCATACTTAATGAAAGAGAACATCAATGGTTCTGAAGCCCAATTCAAAAAGCATAAACACTAATCAGTGTCTATGCTTTTTCGCATTCTATCCCCCCAGTCGGCCAGTGCCTTAAGGGAGGGGATTAGTGCTTCACCATCCTCTGTAAGGGAATACTCGACCCGAGGAGGTACTTCAGGAAACTGCTTGCGGCTAATGATGCCGTTCAGCTCCAGTTCCTTAAGAGATTGAGTCAGTACCATGTTTGTTATCCCATCGATATGCTTTTTCAATTCGGTATATCTCATAACACCGTTTTTATGTAATGCCCAGATAACAGGCAATCTCCATTTTCCACCTATCAGGTTCAGGGCAAATGTCAGCGGACAGCTGTCATATTTGCTTTTATACAACTCCCAGTCCCTCATACTATCACTCCAATACTCAGTTTTTACTTACTTGGTCAGAAAATACTGCATACTTGTCGTAACTTTTATAACTGATATAATCATATCAAAGCCTGCTTATGAGTTATAGATTTTTTTGCAGATTTTCAGAAGGAGTGGTTAATATGAATATCAATTACGAGGTTATTTCAGAGGATAATATAAGCTGCATCAAGGATTTATGCAACGGACTGATGGCTTATCAAAAATCTAAGGCACATATACATCCAGAGTTCTTTGATGGCATGAGCTTTGAAACCAGGATGATTCCGGCGGTCAGAAGCGCTAAAGCCAATTATATAATAACAGCAAAAGATGGTGATGAAATTATCGGATATGCATACAGCACCATTTCTGATAAGAGGACATATTCTGGCGGCTTTGCCACTTTGAACTGCGAGGCCTTCTTTGACTTTGATTCTGTTGAAGGTGATGATGTAGGCTGCCTTTCACAGTTTTTTATTAAGGAGGGCTACCGCAGTACAGGCATCGGCAGTGTACTGTTCGAAAAGTCTATGGAATGGCTGGGTTCATTCAAGTCAATCAACGATGTATTCATCTTTGTATCCAATGGAAATGACAATGCTCTGAGATTCTATATAGGGAAGGGCTTTAAGATAAGTCACGACATACTTGAGGGGTTTATTACAGTATTGCGAAATAATTAATGAGCTATGAAAAGATAGGCCTAAATAAGCTGTGAGATAAAAATACAGATATAGAAATGTATCTGTATTTTTATTTAAATAGATATTGACATTAGTTTATTTGTATACTACTATAAATATATAGTAGTATACAAATAAACTAATCGAATAACGGAAATATACAATGGAAGCATAGATAGCTTTTAATGTATATCTGCAATGCCTTCTGAGAAGTTTGTTTAGTTATCAAAAGGAGAGAATAATGAGAAAGGGAAATATATTTTTACTGACAATTTTAGTGTTGGCTCTGACAGTTATTCTGTCTGGCTGTGGAAGCAGCAGGGTGGAAATCAATAGGTTTGAAAGAACTTATACACTGGAACAGCTAAAGGAAGATTATTTACAGCTTAGCAAGGCAGTTGAGAAAAAGCATCCTAACCTATATCATTCAAGGGAAGAAGTCCAAAAGGTTTTTGAAGATCAATACGAATTATTGAAGGATGATATGACCGAGCTGGATTTTTATCGCGTCCTTTCACCTATATTGCCGGTTCTCGGCTGTGGTCATACTAATGTTTATATATCAGAGGGATATGAAGATTACTTGAGACAGTATGGCGAGTATCTGCCGTTCTCAGTCAGGCTGATAGATGAAAGACTGTTTGTGCTTGAAAATCTATCGGACTCCGATATACCGGCAGGCTCTGAGCTGATATCAATAAATGGAAGAAGCATAAAGGATATACTTCAGATTCTTTACAAAAACCTACCCTCTGACGGGTATAACCTTACAAAGAAACAGTATATACTGAACAATTGGTTTAATGCTTCCTACTACTATTTCGTAGAAAATCCGGGAGTATTCGCCATAGAGTATTATATGCCCGGTAAAGATCAGCTTCTTAGTGCAATAGTACCTGCAGTCAGGGACAGTAAGATGCATATGACAACGATGGGTATTCATTTCAACGAGATTGACGAAAGGGTTTATTTCAGCGAGATGAAGGAGGACTATGCCAGACTTGTTGTTAGGTCGTTCCAATCATCCAGATTCAAGGGGAAAGACTATAAGAGGTTCTTAGATGATTTCTTCGCACAGCTTGAAAAGAGGGAAGTAAAGCATTTGATAATAGATCTGCGGGGTAATTGGGGCGGCTCACCGGATCCTGCTGCATATCTTTTTACTTATTTGATTAACGAACCTACTGCGTACTTCAAAAAGGCTCCGTTTTACTATGCGGGTTACAAAAGGCCGCTTAAGCCTAAAGAAAATCGCTTTAAGGGCAGAGTATATATTCTTACTGACGGAGCAAGTTTTTCTACTACCGGTCATTTGGTGTCACTAATAAAACACCATGGGCTGGGAACGTTTGTTGGAGAAGAATCGGGCGGAGGTGCTGTCGTAACTGATGGAGGGAAAAACATCACATTAAAGCATACAAGGTTGAGAGTATATTGTGCCACCTCTGTTTTTATGGCAGCGGCAGAGGGATTGACTGAAGGGAGAGGCGTGATACCGGATCATGTAGTCGATTTTTCCTTGCAGGATTACATGGATGGCAATGATCCACAGTTGCAGAAAGTTGTTGAATTGATAGAAGGTTCTTGATTTTTCTTATACACACAAGGTGAACAATAGGAGGAGATTATAAATGCTGTCTAGAGTAGGCACTTTGGTTATAGGAATAATAAAAGAGAAACCGGTCAACCCTTACGAAATAACAAAGCTTCTTGAAATGATAAGGCTGAGGGAATGGTTCCCTATTGCGGCCTCTTCAGTCTATGCCACCATAAAAAACCTGAATGTCAAAGGGTATATTGTCGGAGAAGCCATTAGAGAAGGAAATATGCCGGAAAAAACCATATACTCCATTACAGAAGAAGGAAGAAGGGTTTTTGAACATACTCTTAAAGAGATGCTTGGTAATGGAGGATTGGATTCTGCAGCCTTTAATATCGGTACCATCATGATGTGCCATCTGGAGAAAAATTCTGTACTGGAATTGTTGGAAACAAAGCTGGTAAAGAATCGAAAGGAGCTGCAGGCATTAAAAAGTCAATATGATGATTTTAAGGATGTGGGGAAGGTTCCGGCTTATGCGCTGATTTCACTAAAGCACAATACTTATCTATATGAAGCAGAGATCAAGAACAATTTGGAATTGATAGAAGAAATCAGAAGAAGCCTAGACTGGAGTCATTTTCTTGCAAAGATAGAAATATAGAGCTGGCATATGCCGGCAATATTTTCATGAGAGTAATAAAGAGGAGATAGGCAGCTATTTATGCCTATCTCCTTTAATTGTTGGGGTGTTCATTGTGTGTCTGTTT
Source organism: Clostridiaceae bacterium (assembly GCA_041690515.1). GTDB lineage: Bacteria > Bacillota > Clostridia > Lutisporales > Lutisporaceae > BRH-c25. The sequence continues at coordinate 12,676 of JAWLHF010000037.1, forward strand.
GTTACGGAGTGTTTACGCATTCGGTATTGAAGGTTCTGCCGGGATATCCCCAGTACTGCCGCCGACTTTGAGACATTCCAGTAATTCTCCTCCAGAGCGTTTATAATTGCTTCTTTTTCTGCCTTTTTCAGTGTATCTGACAGCGGTACTGCTTCTGCATTACTATGTGTTTGCAGTATTGATGCCAGATCCGTAGGCAAATGCTCAGGCATGATAGAAGCCTCATCTTCTATCATTGTGACGGAGGACTCAATCACATGCTCCAACTCTCGCACATTCCCCGGCCAATCATACTTCGAAAATGTTGACTCAAGCTTCTTTGAGACAGTAATCATCGGCTTGCCGTATTTCATAGAGAAAAGCTTGATGAAATGATCTGTCAAAAGAGGTATATCCTCACGCCTTTCCCGTAAGGGAGGAATCCTAAGAAGGATCACTGACAATCTATAGTAGAGATCCTTTCTTATTAAAGATTTTTCAAGGCATTCAGCAGGGTCTACATTAGTTGAGCTTACTATCCTGCATTCTACGGGCAGTTCTTCCCTGCCTCCCAAACGCCTGTATTTGTTTTCCTGCAACACCCTGAGAAGTTTTGCCTGAAGTCCCAGAGGCATGGAATTGATTTCATCAAGGTACAGAGTGCCGCGTCCCGCCTGTTCTATAAGTCCAGTGATATTCCTGGAGCCAGTGAAAGCTCCCTGGACAGTACCGAAAAGCAGGCTTTCCAACAGTGACTCCGGTATAGCTGCACAGTTTATTGCTACGAAAGGATGATTTTTCGTAATACTATTCTCATTGTGAATTCCCTGGATGAAAAGCTCTTTCCCTGTTCCTGTCTCACCATAGATAAGTATAGGAGACAAAACCTGAGCCGCACGCTTTGCTTTTTCAATCAGGACTCTGAGTTTCTGACTGTTTCCTATTATGCTGTCCAAGGTGTAGCGTGTATTGTTTTTTGATGTATTCGGTACCAGGTTTTCCGAGATAGGTAAATAATCCTTCTGCAGCAAACGTGTATTTTCTAATAGCTCTTTAACCTTATTCATGTTTCTGCTGATGGAATATGTTGATATGATCTTTCCATTTTTCAAAATAGGGTATGTACTGGCAACAAGGTGTACCTCCTTGTTGTTTACAGTCTGGTACTTTTGATACCGGTCGGTGATGGGAGACATGGTCTTAAGGACCGTAAGGTGCTCGCTGTTCATGGAATTCACTTTATATACCTCAGTAATATGCCTGCCTAGTATTTTATCCGGATCCAGGCCTTCAAAGCTTCTGAGCTGGTTGTTGTAAAACCGGATGATTCCCTTTGAGTCAGCAAGGAGCACTCCCTCATTGATGGAGTTTAATATGGCGGCGTAGCAATAGTTCAGTTCTTCCAATTCCTCCTGATGGGAACAGTCTTCAATACAGAATAAGGTAAAATCCTTATTGTCCTTTGAAATGGACATCCATGAAGGCATCAAGGTCTTTTCATTTAACTTTATTTTTTCTCCTTTTTTTAGGTCGCCGGAATAGGGGCAGGTATTTGATAATGTCGATATGGTATCCTTTAGTTCTGGATTGTCTTGAAGCAAGGCGTGTGCATACTGGTTTGTGTATATGATGTTTTCCTTTGAATCAAGAATAATGATTGCTGTTTTTGTTTCATTTAAAGCTTTTTGCAATAGTGAAAGCATTAATACCATCTCCTGACCTAGAAAATATTGAGTCAACTAATATTATAGCAAATATTCTTTGCATTGCAAAAAATATAGGCACTATTAAATCCTAAAAAGTCATATCATCGCAAAAATTATTTGCACTTCATAGTGCTATTGCGTACATGCAGTTCAGGAGCCCGCTTAAATCAAAGCTTTGGATAATGCCAATTCTGGCACCTTTTTTGCAAATACAGTATTTATAGGAAGCGGTAATAAATGCTTAATGAAGTTTGGAGGTTGAAAATGAGGACTAAATTATATCTGGACGGTTCAAATCTGGAGTTGGGAGCTTTGTTTTCTATTTTGGAGGGTAACCACTATGAGGTTGGGACTCTGGAAGGAACAGTGGGGCAGGTGGAAGAAGAATTGTTTATGCTGAGGGAATCTCTAGTGCCTGACGAAGAATCAGTAGTGACACCTATCGACATACCCCGGGTATTTGCAGAATGCTCCGGAGAATTACTGTCCAAAGAGATTGGAATGGTGGGATTATTGCTCCTGCTGAATCAGGGTGTAAAATACACTGGGATACTTGGGTCAAGGCTTGTTGATAGGATTGTATCCTTTGTCAATAAGGGGATTTATCCATGTATCCATGAAAATAACAGGACAGAGCTTTCCGCAATGTGCGAACTTGCCTTGAGTCTTGCAGGAGATGAAAACGCTCGCTGCTTCTATAACGGAGGATATGTCTCTTCAGAAAAAGCTGTTGAAGATGCAGGCTTGGGCAAGTATCAATATAGTAATGAGGAAATTACTTTCATTACAAATCTTTGCTGCATGTCAACTTCTTTGGCGGTTTATTCCCTTAAGGAAGCGGAAAAGCTCGCAAAAACAGCAGACATATGCGTTGCGATGAATCTTGAAGCTATACGCGGTGAAACAGGTGCTTTTGATAAAAGGCTCCATGAACTGGGGAGGCCGTATCCAAACCAGATAATCAGCGCAGAGAATATCAGAAGGGTCATTGACGGCAGTGAATTTACAACAGAAAAAGCTCGTATCGCATACGGAGGGGATCACGGCCCTCGCTGCCAGGATGCCATCTGTATAAGAGCTGTACCCCAAACCCATGGGGGTGTACGTGACACTGTCGAATGGCTGAAAAAGAACCTGCAGGAAGAGATCAACTCAGGTTCCCATAGAATCAATCCGGCTATCGGTTATTCCATTGACCTTATGATCATTGCTCTTACGGATCTGGGAAATATCAGTGAAAGAAGAAGCTTCAGGCTAACGGACACCAACCTAACCTATGGCCTTCCCATGAATCTGGTTGGCGACAATCCCGGGTTCAACCATGGATTTCCTGTCATACAGGCATCAGCTACTGCAGTGCTTGGTGAAATGAAACTACTGTCAATGCCGTGCGCGGCATATTCAAATATAGACCCAATCAGCAAGGAGTATGTTTGTATGACTTACACCTCTGCACTTAAAGCCAAAGCGGCACTTTCACTGCTTGAGAAAATTCTTGCTATTGAAGTTCTTATGACAGCCCAAGGTATGGATTTGGTCAAAGACAAGCTTACGGATTTTCATTTTGGGATCGGTACAAATGCTGCTCTGACGGAATTCAGGAAGAATGTGAAGGTAACAAGGGCTAATAGATTTGCGGCACCGGATATGGTTGAAGCGGACAGGCTCGTAAGAGAGGGAACCGTACTGGCAGCAGTTGAGAGCGCTATAGGGAAGCTAAAGTAGGGAGGGGAGCACAGTGAGGAATTATTATATAGATGGCTATAATCTGACAATAAAGGATGTAGCAGCTGCAGTAAAGGGCGAGTTGGGTACTATATGCATTGCAGCTGAAGCTGAGGAAAGGTGCAGGAGAAGCCGTGATCAAATCAGAAAATGGCTGGAAAAGGACGCACCTGTTGTATATGGAGTAAATACAGGTCTTGGCAATCTGAAGGATACTGTTTTGTCACCGGAGGATCACCTGAGATGGAATAGGACTATACCGTATCCTCATGCAGTAGGTATGGGGGGAGTGATCAATCCTGACATTACAAGGGCATCCCTGCTGATAAGGGCAAATGTCCTGTGCAGAGGCTATTCGGCAGTGAGACCGGAATTGATCAAAAGGATGCTGGATATATTCAATGCAGGTATTTCGCCGGTTGTACTGGAATTAGGTTCAACAGGGCTAAGCGATTTGGGGCCCCTTGCCCAGAGTGCAATGGTTGTCGCGGGTCTGAATGAAGCGGAAGCCTTCTATAAAGGGGAGCGAAGAAAAGCAAAGGATTGCTTCAGGGAAGCGGGGCTGGAACCTGAGTTTCAGTTGGAATGCAAGGAGGTTCTTGCACAAATGAACGGCTCTACTATGACCCAGGCAATAGCTATATTTGCCTGTGATTATATGCAGCGGCTCTTGGATATAGAAAAGCAAATAGACGCGGCTGCAGATATATATGACAACTATAGAGTGGACTCCAGAGAAAAAGTATATGCAGCTATTGAACATTCACTTGGGTTTGTATTGGAAGTTGTTGATTTTGAGAACAATGTATCCTGTGACAATCCGTTGCTTTTTGAGGTGGATAATGGAGAATATGAGCCTGTTATGGGATGCAATTGCAGCAATACTCAGGTGGGCTTTGTTATGGATTTGCTGAATATCCTTATCTCAGAGAAGGCGAATTTCATCTGCGAGATGATTAGCCGATGGGGGAATAAAGGATACGGGTTCGAAAAGCTGAGACTTCAAGGGGCATCCATGGTTAAGGAAATAAGAGCTCATTGCCTGCCTGCCAGTGCAGATTCAATCCCAACAAAAGGAAATCAGGAGGACCATGTTGAATTCAGCTATGGTGCCGCAAGAAAAGCAATGAAGGCAGTAAAGCTCTACAATGGGCTACTATTGAGCCTTGTTGAAATACTTATGGGCACGGAAGAGTATAAAGTAAATGAAAGTATATATTGCGGCTTGCATGATGTAAAAGAGAAGATTGAAAGTATGAGTATGGATTTGAAATTAGAGCATGATTGAGAAGTATCCGGCTTGAAGAAATGTAGAATAAGATAGGCAATTGAGTGCCTATCTTATTTTTGAAAGCAAATGCAATATATAATTGACATTATGCAATGTATATATTACAATTGTACTGAGGTGATAGTTTGGGAGACAAAAATAACAGGCTGAAGATGGCACGGATAGAAGCAAACCTTACACAGGAGCAGCTGGCTGATAGGATAGGAGTTACGAGACAGACTATCGGCCTTATTGAAGCAGGTAAGTACAATCCGACAATAAAGCTCTGCATAGCAATATGCAAGGAGCTGAATAAGACTCTAAATGATATATTCTGGGAGGATTAGATCTTATGGGAAAAATAACAGATGAGAGAATTTTAGCCGGTAAAAGGAGAATCAATTCAAATGCGTTCGGGATCTGTTTTCTGGCATTGTGGGGGATACTCCTTTACAGACAATTTGTTCTTCAACAGGAGATAAGCGAATATGCGGATATCTTCATGCTTACGGTAGGTATTTCGCTGTATGTCGTTATAAACAATATTCTGCAGGGATTCTATTATACCTATAGAGGTAAGAACACAAAGAGAAAAGTAATGATAATAGGTGCATTGTCGGGAACGATAGTTTTTTCGCTATCCCAGGTGTTGATAATGAGATATGACTTAAGTATGGGTAAGGACATTGCAAAGCTCGCACTTCAGGCATTGATTTTTCTTACCGTATGGGTTGCATGCCAGTATACACTTTCTAGTTTGAGTGAGAAGCAGGCTAATAAGGACATTGAATAGAGCAGTATAAATAAAAGCAAATAGGTAATACAAACTGAAATAGACACGTAAATGTGTCTATTTACTTTTTTGTGTATTCAGAATAATTCAATGGACACAATATAAATTTTTATTGTGTTAATGGGCGGGACTCTAACTATTTGTGTACAACATTAGCAAAAAGTGTTCAAGCTACATAATTATAATAGGGGAATTGGTTTTTGAAAATCAGTTCGTACAAGAGGGAGGTGGTATTTTGGAGCGTGTATATGACTCTCGGGGAGTGCTATGGGGTCATGTTGACGGTGATGTGATCTATAACAGCTACTGGGGCGTTGAGGGGTATACTGACGGTTCTGTTATCTACGACCGGTACTCGAGCCCTTTGGCATATGTGGATGACAGATATGTTTACCTTATGGATGGAACTCCTATAGCATTTTACGATGATTACTACAGGTTGTTCGATATGGCGGGTAGCTATTTGGGATATGGAAATCAAGGTTATAGGGGGTTACTTGGGTCAGCTCTCTTATTACTGCTGCTTGGCCGATTTTTCAGGCGCAGGAGAAGACGCAGATTCTTGTATTAGGTCAGGTATGCACATAAAGCTAAGAAATAATAAGTACAAAAGAAATTCCCCACAAAATAATAATGATTACTGAAAATAAAAAATTGAGCTGATCAGATTATCTTTTCAGCTCAATTTTTATTACTGCTGTTTGTATTGAGGCTCCTGCTGCTCGACATACTGCTGACGACCTTTTAGTGTGACTACTGCATCATCCAGCGTCTGTGCCAACTGTTGAAAAGTCTTTTTTGCCTCCTGATCTTGCGTTTCCAGTGAAAAGGATTTTACACTGGCAGCTGCGCTTTGAACCGAAGCAATAACCTGTTGAAGTTGTGTTCCTACTGTCATTTTCCATCCTCCTTATAGCTTGTTAATTATATTTTCAGCCTTTTGGTCTGAAGACCATGGCAGCTAAAAAACCAAAAATAATTGCTGAAGATATTCCTGCGCTGGTAATCTCAAATATACCTGTCAATACCCCTATAAGTCCAGTCCGCTCAGCCTCCTGCAACGCCCCTTTTACCAACTGATTGCCGAAGCTGCTGATAGGAACAGAAGCACCGGCCCCTGCAAACTTTACAAGCTTATCATATAATCCAAAGCCTCCAAGTATTGAGCCTGTTACGACCAAAGTGCACATAGTATGGGCAGGTGTCAGCTTCAGACCATCCATAAGGAGCTGCCCGATGACACATATAAGTCCGCCTACAATAAATGCCCATATGAACTTATCCAATTTGACATCTCCTTTCAAATCTCAATGGAAACCGCATGAGCAACACAAGGAATGGTCTCCTTCTGTTGATATGACATGGGGGATAGTAGCGCTCCTGTAGCAACAACAAGTATACTTTTAAGCTCACGTCTTCTCAGACGGTTAAGAAAATGGCCATAGGTTGTTGTAGCCGCACAAGCACATCCGCTGCCTCCTGCAAAAACCGGTTGATCATTTTTGTACATCAGTATTCCGCAATCCGTCAGCTTCTCCTCCGGTATATCAATCCTATGCTTTTTCAATAGATCCCTGGCTATTATGTGACCTACTCTTCCCAAGTCACCGGTGGCAATCAGATCATAGGAGGAAGAATCGATATTCAAGTCTCTGAAGTGAGCCTCTATAGTGTCGACAGCCGCAGGAGCCATTGCCCCTCCCATATTGAACGGATCAGAGAGGCCCATATCAATCACACGCCCTATGGTGGCTGCAACTACACGGGGACCTTCACCTGAGGAGGATACAACTGCAGCACCTGCCCCTGTAACTGTCCACTGTGCTGTAGGAGGCTTCTGAGCACCATATTCTGTGGGATATCTGTACTGCTTCTCAGAAGCGGCATTGTGACTGGAAGTACCTACAAGTGCATAGTGGGCGAAACCGCTGTCAATGATCAGGGAGGATAAGGCCAGACCTTCCATGGAACTGGAGCATGCACCGTATATTCCCAGATAGGGTATTGCCAGTGTACGGGCTGTAAAGCTGCTGGGTATAATTTGGTTGATTAGATCTCCGCTTAAGAAGAACTGGATATCCTCCTTTTTCAGTCCTGCCTTTTTGATTGCTGTTTCGCAGGCTTGTTCCAACAGCTTTTTTTCTGCCTTTTCAAAGCTGTCTTGTCCCAACCAGAGATTATCATGAAGGAGATCAAAATCCTTCGCCAACGCACCTTGGGCTTCAAAAGGCCCTCCTACCGCAGCGGAGCCTATTATCACAGGTTTTGATTCAAAAATCCAAGATTGATGACCCTTTAGCATTTACATCCCCCCCAACATCTTTATTAATATTTTTATCAGTGCAACTACAAAGGCTGAAAAGACACCATACACAATAACGGGTCCGGCTATTTTGAACATATTTCCCCCCACACCCAGGACGAAGCCTTCGCTTTTGTGCTCCAGTGCAGCGGAAGAAACAGTGTTGGCAAAGCCGGTAACAGGTACTGCAGTACCTGCTCCTCCCCATTGAGCAAGATGGTCATATACTCCAAAGCCGGTAAGGGTGGCGGAGATAAACACAAGTACGGCAACAGTAGGACTTCCTGAAGTTATCTCATTGAACTTGAAGACCTCAATAAAAATCCACTGTATCCCCTGTCCTATAGTGCATATGATACCACCGGAAATAAAAGCTCGTATGCAATTCTTAAATATAGGCCTATTAGGCTCTCTAGCTTTCGCGAATTCCTGATATTGCTGCTGTACAGATGATATCTTCTTTTTCTTCTTATTTGACATACATGACACCTTCTAATTAAGTAAATACGGTTTGAGTGACCTCAATAGTTCTTCCAGCTTCTTAGCATTCTTATTGTACATTGCTTTTGCGTTTTCGTCCTGAGTTTGAAGAGCAAAGGCTGCCAGGTCAGCCTGGCTTTTTTCCAAACCGGCATAAAGCAGCTGCCTGACCTTAGGCTGCGGATTTTGGACAGAATCATCAAAAAGATCCACATATAGCTCTCCTGAGGAATCAACCTGAGCAATGAATATATTGTCCAGCAGCAGCCCCAGCTTATCCAGTTCAGTCATTAGCCAGCTTCGACTCAGACCTAAGGAAGACAACGGTTCGTCCAATATATTGCCATCCATTATTATTGTTTGTGGTTCCGCCATTGGAGGAATTTTAATATTCATGTCACGTGCTGTGACAGGTTTTCTGTCGGATTTTAGAAACACACTGATGTCGCCGGTGGCTTCAAGAACAGCAAATTCTACGTCCGCTAATGAAAAGGCATTCTTTGCCCGAAGAGCCCTTAGAAGCTCTTCGCCTGTCAGCCTGGCTTTCATCATGCTCTCCTCCATGATCCTGCCGTGTTTTACCAACACAGTCTCCTTTCCATATATCAGGTCATGAGCCAACTTGCTTTTCAGTGAAAGATATTCCAAAGCGATGATGCCAATGAGCCAAACTCCCAGAGTGATAAGACCTAATGCAGGATTGCTGATGACATTAGCTGAGATAAGTGCTGAAAGCACTGCAATAACTATATAACTGACAAGTTGAAAAGGAGTTGCTGAGGCTACGCTCTTCTTACCCATCAATCTCACTGCGGCAAGCAGTAAGATGAATAATGAAGCAGATTTGATCAATATCTGTACCCATATCTCCATACTTATACCCCTATTAATTTCCTTTGTATTGAGGCTCTTGATTTTCCAATACCGACAATCGCTCTTCCAAATCGTATATTATCTCTGCAGTCGCATCAAGGACTTCATCATATACTGCCCTTACTTCTTCCTTCTGAGCTTGGGCAGAGTACAGCCTTATGGTACCCTGGCAGCCTTTCAGAGCAGCGAGGGTCTGTTTGACCTGTGAAGCTACAGTCATAAAAATCCCTCCGTTTCCTGTATTAGTTTTTCAATAGGCAGAGGGATTATACCAAATCTCACATGTAAAAATTTGTAATATAGATAGCGGACTGATTATAAGATTATTTGCAGGATAAGCGTGTACTAATTTGGGATAATATAATTGCACTGTAAAAATATATGAAGGAGATTGAGTATGCCTGTATTGTTTGTTGTAGCCATTCGCTCCATAATTTCTTTCTTCATATTATTGCTGCTTATAAGACTGATAGGAAAGCAGCAGGTTTCTCAACTGACTTTCTTTGATTATGTGCTGGGAATCACAATCGGATCAATAGCATCAACACTTTCTGTGCAGATAAATGAGAATATGACTGCGACTCTTGCAGGGATGGGGATATGGGCAGGACTTGCTATCCTGCTTGCACAGCTTGCCATGCATAATGTATGGATACGCAAGGTAGTTGAAGGAGAGGCAACAGTTGTAATCGAAAATGGAAAAATCCTTGAGGAACATCTGCGCAGGATACGTATTCCTGTGGATGAGCTCATATCTGAACTGAGAACACAGGGGATCTTTAAGATATCCGATGTGGAATTCGCACTGTTCGAACCAGGAGGAAAACTCAGCATACAGAAGAAATCTCCCAGGCAGCCGCTGACTCCGGAGGATATGAAACTTAAGACACAGTATGACGGTCTGCCGACCAACCTTATAATAGACGGTGTGCTGCTGACGGAAGCCCTCAAATCCGTTAAGTTGTCCAAGGCCTGGCTTCAGTATCAGCTTAACAAGAAGGATATTAAGGAGATCAGTGAGGTTTCCTTAGCGCAATTGGATACAAGGGGAAACCTTTTTGTTGATTTAAAAGGCGACAAGCCGTATTATATTATTTCCACCAAGGAATAAAGACCGGAGGATCATATGAAAAAGTACAAGTATCTTTTTGCATTGCTAATATTTTTGCTGATATTATCATGCTCCTGCAGCTTTTTGGTGAAGCCTTTGGGTGATAATATGCACTTTGAGGAACAGCTCCTGAGGCTGGAGGACTTTATCCGTACCGAAAACTGGGAGCATGCAGATGATAGCCTTAAAGAAGTGAAAGAAGCCTGGGAAAAGCTTAAGCCCTGGCTTCAAATAGAGATTGACCATGATTATGTACACGAAATGGAAGAGAACCTTTCAAAGCTGGAAGCATACATAGACACTGAAGAACAGTCTGATGCATTGGCAGCCCTATTGATGATAAAGGAGACCTGGGAGGATATGGAGTCATTTTAAGGTACATGAAAATTGAAACGTGGAATGGAATATGGATCAATAAAATGTTTCGCGCTATTTGAATTCAATGTAAAATGTTTAGGGCGAAACATATATATCAGTATTTCCTGAACCGGTAGCCAACGTTGCTTACGGTATCTATGTATTTTTGAATGACTCCGGTATCCCCAAGTTTTTTTCTGATTGAAGATATATGCATATCTACTGCTCTGGACTCAGGACTATACTCTATGCTGCCTATTGAGTTCAGAATAGCATCCCTGGACAGTACCTCACCTGGGTTTGAAGCCAGAAGAGCAAGTATTTCAAATTCTTTGAAAGAAAAATCTACAGCTTTTCCGCCTTTTTTCACCAAACGGGCTTTCATATCGATTTCAAGGTCATCATATACCATGCTGGGATTTGGATTTACAGCTGCAAGATCTGTTCTTCTTAGCACGGTGTTAAGCCTGGCAATAAGCTCACGCTGGTGGAAGGGCTTTGTGATATAATCGTCAGCACCCATTTCAAGTCCGAGCACAGCCTCCAGTTTATCATTGTTTTCTGTGACGATAATTGCTGCAAGGGAGCTGTGGGAGGGGCTGTTTCTGATATGTCTCAGTATTTCCAGGCCATTCATATCCGGAAGTTTCAGATCCAGAATAATCGCATGAAAATCACGCTCCTTCAACTGGAATAGGGCATCACTTCCATAAACCGCAGTAATGGTGGAGAAACCGTACTTCTCTATTGTGGCACAAAGGATTTTTCGGGTGATAGGGTCATCCTCAACGACTAAAACGTTTTTCATGAAGTATCCCCCCTATTGAAATGTTTTTAAATGAGAAGAATTATTAAATTTATTATAGCAAAATTTGACGATTAATACAAAGAATTGGTATATATATATTATAATAAACTCCACGAAAGTTGAGGTGTACGGAATGATTGAGAATAGCAAATACGACAGCATTTTCAATAACAGCCACACTCCAATGCTGATAATTGACAGTGAAACAGGCAGTATAAAGGATGGTAATTCCGCAGCCTGTGATTACTATGGCTATAGCAGGGACAAGCTGCTGGAGATGAATATTTCCGATATAAATATCATGAGTCCGCAGCAAATTCACGAAGAGATGCAGAAAGCAAAAAAGGATTTCAGAAAATACTTCCGATTCAGACACAAGTTGTCCGATGGCAGTATAAAGGATGTTGAGGTTTACAGCGGACCGGTTATAGTTGATGGAGAGCATTTATTGTTTTCTATTATCCATGATATAGAAGACAAAAAGCAGATGGAACAGAGGATACAAATACAAGAGACTTATTTCTCAAGCTTATACGAGAATACTCCTGAAGCAATAGCAATATTGGATAACGATTTCAGAGTGATCAGCATCAATGAGAGCTTTGAAAGGATATTTCAATATTCTATAGAGGAAATAAGGGGAGTAAATATAACCGAAGTCATATGCGAAAAGTGGTTTTATGATGAATCTGCATATTTTAAAGATAGCATAAAAAGAGGAGAGTTTGTAAGGCAGGAAACCTTACGGAGGAGAAAGGACGGGACTCTGATAGATGTATCCTTTCTTGGATATCCAATTATATCACATATGGAGCAGATCGGAGTATATGCAGTTTACTCCGATTTAAGCAGAATAAAAGAAGAGAGAATGGAATATGAGCGTTATTTAAAGGAAGCAAAGCAAAAAGCTGAAGAAGCCAGCAGGTTCAAGACACAATTCATAGCAAACATGACCCATGAGATTCGTACACCTATAAATGGAATAATAGGAATAATAGAGCTACTTGAGGAAACACATATTACAGAAGAACAGCAGGAATACTTCCATATGCTTAAGTATTCGGCAGACAGGCTGGCTTCACTGATCAATTCTGTGCTTGATATCTCCAAAATTGAGGTGGGAAAGCTGGAGCTCCGCAATGTAAGGTTTAACTTAAGGCGGCTGGTAGAAGATGCAGCGGTATACTACAGGATTCTTGCTGAGAAAAAAGGACTTGGGCTGACATACAGTATAGATACTGACATACCTGCTGTTTTGATTGGAGACCCGGATAAACTCAATCAGGTATTGTTCAATCTGCTGTCGAATGCAGTAAAATTCACAGATGAAGGACAGGTAGCCATATATGCCAGAAGGAATGGAATAGCAGAGGGTAATGTAAGTATAGAGTTCAGTGTCAGGGATACCGGTGTTGGGATTCCCGAGGAAGAGACACAAAACATTTTTGAAGACTTCTATCAACTGGGAACAATAAGTAATAAGGGGAACAGCGGATCGGGACTTGGGCTTTCGATAGCAAGTAAGCTTACAAGGCTGATGGGAAGTGACATCAGGGTTGAATCAAACCCAGGGAAAGGCTCAACCTTCTCATTTGCCATAGAATTCCCACTTCCTGAGCCTCAGGAAAGCCTAGTAAGCAAAAGAGAAAAGCCTGTAAAAGATTCAAGAGGCTTTACGGGTTTGAATATACTGGTTGTAGAGGACGATGAAATCAACAGGAAGATAATAGGGGCTATTCTGGAAAGGAACAGGTGCAGCGTGACGGCAGTGCAGAATGGCGCCGAAGCATTGAGAATAATTGATAACCAATCCTTTGACCTGATACTGATGGATATATATATGCCCGAAGTGAACGGCTGTGATACTGCCAGAATAATCCGCAGTAAAGAAGCCGGAGCCGGAAGGCATACTCCTATTATTGCCATTACAGCTGCTTTGCAGAAGGAAGAAAAGGAAAGCTATAAGGAGGCTGGGATTGACGGATATATAGCAAAGCCTTTCAACAGCGGCCAGCTGTGCAGCAAAATGGAAGAAGTGCTGAATAGAGGAAGGAAAGAGATATACAATCTGAAACCGCTTATTGACAGGCTGGAGGGTGACAATGAGCTGCTTAATGCCATATTGGATGAAGTTGTGAGCAGTGAATATGAAGATGAGCTTTTTGGATGTATGGAAGAGTATATTGAAAAGAAGGATATGGAAAGGTTGAAGAAACATATACATAAGTTTAAAGGCAGTTTGTCGTATTTTCAGGCGGATTCCATAAACAAGATTTTTGACGCTTTAAAGAAAGCCTGTGAGGATTGTAATATTTCAACACTAAATGAGTTATGTGAGAAATTAAAGGTGGAATATGGAGTATTGAAGGAGCAGCTGTCAAAATATAATAATCCCAATAAATAGTAAGAACCCGGAGATTCCCGGGTTCTTACTATTTATTGGGATTTTACGGATATTTTACAAAATCCGTCATGTTTTTTACATAGTTACTTTATATTGGATATATAACCATATATAACTATTGTGTAAAGTGATAATGCATATGAGTATTTAATAAAAAGGGGGGATATGGGATGGGCGATATTTATGACAGTATCTTTAATAATAGCCACACTCCCATGCTTATCATAGACAGCATCAGCGGTGATATAAAGGATGCAAATCTGGCAGCCTGCAACTACTATGGGTACAGCCTCCGGGAACTCCTGCAGATGAATCTTGCTGATATAAATATACTAAATCAGCAAGAATTGTACAGGGAAATGGAAGAGGCTATGAGGGAGAACCGGAAGTTCTTCAGATTTAAGCACAGGCTTGCAGATGGAAGGGTCAGAGAGGTTGAAGTTTACAGCGGTCCAATATCTGATGAGTATGGATCTCTGCTTTTTTCGATAATCCATGATATAGAAGACAAGAAAGAAATGGAACGAAAGATACATGTACAGGAGAGCCATTTTATAAGCTTGTATGAGAATTCTCCTGAAGCAATAGCCATGCTTGACAATGACTTCGGTATAATGAGCATCAACAAGAGTTTTGAGAGACTTTTCCAATATGATATTGAAGAAATAAGAGGACAGAATATCACCAAAGTCATCTGTGAAGAACAGTTCTACGATGAATCAGTATATTTCAAGGATTGCATCAGCAGAGGACAATTCGTACGGGAGGAGACCAAACGGAAGACAAAGGACGGAGCTCTGGTAAACGTATCCTTGCTTGGATATCCGATAATGTCGGAGGGTGAGCAGCTTGGGGTGTATGTCGTCTACTCGGACTTGAGCACATATAAAGAGGTAGAAAGTAAGAAGAGACTGTTTGCCGAAATTTTCAGGAATAATACAGTAGGTGTAGTGATAACAGATGTTGAAGGAAACATCCAGTGGATAAATGATGCATTTACAGAAATAACGGGTTATTCAGAGGAAGAGGTTGAAGGAAGGAAGCCAAGCATACTTAAATCAGGAAAGCAGAATCCCGACTACTATAGTAATATGTGGAATGCCATATTGAATGCAGGCAAGTGGCAGGGGGAAATATGCAACAGGCGCAAGAACGGCGAACTGTATCAGGAATGGCTCAATATCATCGCCATCAAAGACGACAGAGGAAATATCGAACATTTTGTGGGTATGCTGAGCGATATCACAGATGCCAAACAGAAAGAGAACAGGATTGAACTGCTGACAAGCAAGGACAGTCTTACTAACTTATACAACAGGGATTATTTTGTCAATAAGCTGAACTATGAGATTTCCAGAAGGAACAAAAGTGAGGGTGAATGCGAGGAGTTGGCAATTATTTTCCTGGACTTGGATGACTTCAAGGAAATCAACGACACTCTGGGACATTTGGCTGGAGATATAGTTCTGAAGGAATTCGCATTAAGGCTCAAGTCCAGTATCCGTGAATATGATGTGGCAGCCAGGTTTGGAGGTGATGAGTTCATTATAATGCTTCAGCTTTTCAAAGAGAATTATGAACTTATACATGTAGCAAACAGAATACTGGACGAGACCAGTAAGCCCTTTGTAATTGACAATAATGAACTACATCTGACTGCCAGCATTGGCATTTCAAGATATCCCTCCGATGGATCCGATTCAACCACATTGATCAGGAATGCTGATATAGCCATGTACAAGTCAAAGGAAAGCAAGAGCAAAAAGATTACTATGTTTGAATCAACCTTGGATGAGGATCTCAGAGAATACTTCAGGATTAAGAACAATCTGAGACATGCGGCAGCCAATAATGAATTTTACCTGGAGTATCAGCCTATTATCGATGCTGCCTTAAATAGGGTAGTGGGTGTTGAGGCTTTGTTACGATGGAAGTGTAACGGCTCTGAGTACATACCGCCTTTGAAATTCATACCTGTGGCTGAAAAAAATGGTTTTATGCAATCCATAGGTGAATGGGTGCTGAATACGGCTTGTGAGCAGAACAGGATATGGCAGAACAGGGGCAACAGCCCTATATTCGTCTCAGTAAATGTATCTATTATACA